>JBEKGL010000126.1:0-8690 GCA_050012815.1 Thermoguttaceae bacterium | reverse complement strand
TGATAATATCGTCGTGTCCCAGGCGGATCTTGCGGTACACGTCGTCGGAAATAATGTAGTACCAATCGGCGAATCGGGCGTTGAGTTCCTCGACGTGTTTTTTACCGGCGACGAGTTTTTCCTCGTACTCCTCTTGTTTCCGCTTGTTTTCCTTTTCGATCCGCTGGCACTCGGCCTGGATATCGATTTTTTCCCCGGCTTTCTCGACACCGTTCTCCCCCTTCTCCCCTTTCTCATCGGCCGGAGTTTCCTTGACCTCAGTCGTTTTTCCCTCCGCCTTAACCGCGTCTTTTGCCTTGACTGGTTTTTCCCCGACCTTGATTGCGTCTTTTGCCTCGGCCGATTTTTCCTCGGGCTTAGCGGATTGTTTTGAGTCGGCGGCGGGTTTGTTTTCCGCTTCCGGCTTGGCCTCGGGGAGCGGCTCATATTTCGGCTTGGAGATAGCATCCGGAATAAAGTCGGCCATCACGAATAAATAGCGATTCTGTCCCGTGGCGGGCTTTTTACCCTCCTTATCCGGCCCTTCCTTTTGCTCTTTGTCTTTTTCATCTTGCTTGGCCGGTCCGGTGTCGGCGCCGGCGGCTATCTCGCCGAAGCGCAGAACGTATTCCACGCCGTCTTTCATCAGCGAGCGTACTTCGCCCTCCTTGGAACAGATTTCCACGTCTCCGCCCGCTTTTGTCATGGCCACGATGAATCCGCGCGAGGCCAAGGTCAAAATCGCCTCTTTTTTATTAGTGAAATCGGCCGAAGCCTTCAGATCGGCGCTGATTCCCTCGGGCTTCCGTACAACGTCGACTATTTTCAAATCGTTCAGGGCGTTTTTCAGTTCATCGATCTTGGCGACGTTCAGTTCCTCGTCGTCGGCCATCTTGATCGGCGAAAGGGCGCCGTCTTTGTTTACCTTGCGGTCTTCCATCAGTTTCCATTGTGGTTCCCCTTGATCGTTGTACTGCAGGACTATTTCACCTCGGTTTTCTCTTTCCACGCCGACCTGGCCCTGTCCATCCATAGCCAGCGCCGTGGAATAGTCGCGCACCCACAGCCGGTCGAGGTCCAAGGCATTCATTTTCAGGATGTTTTTTTCGATCCATTTGTCGAAACTCGTGGAAAGATTCGCAGTACTTACGGCCGCGGTATAGATGGGATCCTGGCCCGCGCGGCGAACGTACCGCAGAGTGGGCCGGCCGGGCACTTCCTTGCCGATTATCAGCGACAACAAATCTTTGCTGTTTTTATCGCGGATCGTTACTCTCATGCCCACCCCGCTTGCGCCGGCCTTGAGGGTCTTTATATCCGGATCGACCACGCCGAATTTACCGTGATCGGCCTGCGTGTCGCCTTCCACGCTGAGAATCTGCAAACCCATCAGCGCGGTGGCTGCGTTGGCAACCTGTTTTTCGGCATCCGCCGGATAATCGCTGTGCGATGGAATGGACCAGCGGGGTTTGCCTTTGAAGTCGATCAAAGCCACCTGAAATGGATGCACCGTGGCGGTCGATTCGTCGTACTCGGTGATTTCCAAGCTGGCCGCCGATAATGGATCGAAATCGGCGGTGAGTTTTTCGCCCACGGCCTTATTCGGGCTGCCTGTCCACTGGCCGGGCCGGCTGATCCAGGCAATCAGCGCCAATGCCGCCGCTATTGTCACTAAACCGATCGTTTTCGCGTTCTCGTTCATTTTAGAGTTCAGGGTTCAGGGTTCAGGGTTCAGATTCGGGGTTCAGGACTAATGCCTATCCCATAAGTCCCCTCTCCCTTTGGGAGAGGGTTAGGGTGAGGGAGTTTCAGACTATGGCAATACAATAATAATTATTGAAATTGGTTGAAAGTATTCATTGTTTGGTTTTACGGATTTCAGATTCGACATTCAAAATCCGGTACTTGCCGTGATCTCTCCGTTCAAGTACTGAACCCTGAACCCCGAACCCTTTATCGCAGGCGCGACTTTGCCACGCCCTCGCGTTCGCGTTTCCGGCGCAGCGAAAATACCGCAATCGCCACCAATAAAGGCGGAATCGGCGGCAAAATCAGCGCCCAGATCTTGTACTGCTTCTGATACTGCTGTTTTTTAGTGTTCAAATCCGTTTCGATTTTATCGTACTCTTGTTTTTTATCTTTCTTGATGCGGTCCAGTTTCGCCTCCATTTTTCGGTTCAAATCGTTCTGGATCATTTGCACTTGGATGAGCAATTGCATGGTGTCGGCGTTCTGTTGGCTCTGCAGTTCTTTGACTTTTTCTTCAACGACTTTCCTCTCGTCCTCTTCGGCCTTTTGGATGTCGCTTAAGTATTTTTCATGCGCCTTGGCCACTTCATCCTGGGCAGCCTGGGTTTCTTTTTCGATGCGCGTGAGCGTGTGGTGCCGCGGGCGGCGCTTGCGGATCTCGATAAATCGCTGGTCGCCGGCCAGCTTGTCCAATGCGTTCAAAATGAAGGTCACGTTGTCGAACTGGAAATTGAGTTCGTTTTCCTGCGATTCGCCCATTTCGCGCAACTGGAAAAAGGCGTCGGAGAGCATGTCTATGTCGGCCACCAAGACCACGTGCAAATCGATTTCCTTGGGCTGGGCTGGTTTCTTTTCCTCCTCGGCCTTGTTCTTTTCATCCTCTTTGGAATCGCCGGTTTTGGACTGGTCGGCTTTTTTCGCGTCTTTTTCCCGCTCGGGTGGCACTGGCTTAGCCAGTGGCACGGGCTTGATCTTGCCCTCGATCTCCGCTGCCAGCGTATACTCGCCGAAAGTCGGTATCTGACGGCGATCCTCGTTCAACTCGCGGGGCCCAAAGGGACTCATTTGCATAACCTCCGCCACCCGCACGGTGCCCGTCTTTTTGCCGGTGTTGGCCAGGGGAGTGAATTTCATCGGTGAAGCGTTCAGTTTGCCGACCGCGCCCGGAAAGGGGAAAAGCACTTGTTGTAAGCCCAAACTGATATTATCCTCGGTTCCAAATGGCTCGACATGGTCTTTATCTTCATCCTTATCAACGAAAACAAATTCCTTGGGGAAGAAGCCGGCCTTTTTATAGGGATTGTAATTCTGCCACACCACGTCGTTGGCCATGAAGTCCACGCCCAACAAGTTCCATAAATAACGGATGTCGCCTTTGGGCTGTGGCCGGGAGCCCATGAGCATGGCTTCCATGCCGCCGGGCGCGCGGCGGGGCATGATCGTGCCCGGCACGCTGCTAAAGTAAGGCAAGGGATCCTCGAAAATCGCCGTCGGTTGACCGTTTTCCACGGCCGAGACGAAATTATTCATCTCCTCCGGCCCCATGCTCGACGGCTGAACCGCCAAAAGCACGTCGTATTTTTCGCTTATCGGTTGGGATGGATTGACCTGCACCACATCGTATTGTTTTTGCAACTCGTCGATGATTGTCCAGTTGCCGCCGGACCCGGGATTCATGGGATTGAAACGTCCGAAAACCTGGGCGTCGGTCGCCAGAACTCCCACCCGTTTCCGCTTTTCCTGAGTCACCGTGCCCAGCGAGCGGATAAGCTCGTATTCCACGGCCGTGCCGCGATCGATGAAGGGGAGGATCACTTTCTCCAGCCCGCCGGTAACCGCCACGGCCAAGAAGATATTGTCGAACGACATCATGCCGTGTTGTCTGGTGGGCACCCGCTTAGGCTCGATGCCGAATCGTTTTTCCGCCAGGCCGGCCTCGTCGCTTAACGGCTCCGTGTTGTGCACGGTCACTCGGATCATGCCTTTGCTCATGGCCTGGAATTCCCGCAATATCGTTAGCAGGTTCAAACGCGTTTGCACGTAAGCCTCGGGCACGTCCGGGCTGATAAAGGCGTCGATCTGCACCGAATGCTGGAGTTTCAGATTGGCCAGCATCTCCTTGGTCTGCGGGGCCAGCGAACTGAGCTGTTCGGCGGTGACGTCCAAACGAACGTCATGACGCTGGAATATGATCGTGCCCACTATGGCAATCACGGCCAAAGCCAGGAATCGCAACGCATAATGAACGCCCATGGAGCTTCCTCGCCGGCCGGTCACCCAATGCCTGCGCCCGATCAGCACCATGCCCAAGTACAGCATTACCACAACGATTGCCAGAAAATAGATTATGCCGGATAGCGAGATCAGTCCGTGGCCGAAATCGGCGAATTGTTCGCCGATGGAAAAACTTTTCAGCGGCGCGGCCGACTTCGGGCCAAAAAGCACCTCGGCCGCCGAGGCGAATACCAGCGGCACGTTAAACAGAACGCCCAAGATATAACCCACCGTCAAGTTGCTCGTCAGAAACGAGGCCGACATGCCGATGGCCAACATCGCCAGCCCGATCAGCCAATATCCGAAGTACGTGCCCAGGAACAAACCCACGTCCGGATCGCCCAGCCACTTTAACACGGCGAAATTGCAGATAAGCGAAAATACAAGCGCGACGCTGAATATCGCCACCGCGGCGAGATATTTGCCCAGCACGATCTCCAGATCGCCGGCCGGGATGGTAAGCAGCAGTTCGTCGGTGCCCTGGCGGCGTTCTTCGGACCAGATGCTCATCGTAATCGAGGGGATGAAGACCAGCATGATAATGGAAAAACCGAAGCGGAAACCCAAAATCTGGATTCCCCAACTGAGCTGGTCCAAATTCGCCAGGTTATTGTTGAAAAAGTCGGGCGGCCAAAAGGCCGATGCCGAGCACATCAATACGAAAACACAGATAAACAGGTAACCCGTCGGGTTGGCGAAATAACTGACGAAGTTGCGTTTAAAAACGGCAAATAAAACGTTAGTGTTCATGAGCGATCGTTTTCGGTTATCGGTTTTCAGTTATCAATGGGTCAGTAAACTGACCATCCCTTATTTCAAATTTCAAATTTCAAATTTCAAATCTCAAATCTCAAATCTCAAATTCCTATTCTCACATTGCCGCCAATTGGCTGCTTAAGCGGCGGAAATGTTCGTCCAAAGGTTTGCCGTCTCGGGTCAATTCCTTGATCGGGCCGTCGAAGACCAATCGTCCCTCGTCGATAAACAGCACCCGGCCAGCCATGGCCTCGACCTCCTGTAATATGTGCGTGGAAAGCAAGATCGTCTTGCTCTGGCCCAGTTTACGGATCGTCTCGCGGACCTCGTGAATCTGGTTCGGGTCCAGCCCGGCGGTAGGCTCGTCCAGGATCAGCACGTCAGGCTCGTGGAGCAAGACCTGGGCCATGCCCACCCGCTGCCGAAACCCCCGCGATAGCTTGCCGATCGGCTTGCCGATCACGCTGCCTAAATCGCAAAGCTCGACCACGGCATCGATCCGCTGTTGTTTTCTGGCCCCGGTCAGTCCCCGGGCGTCGGCAAAGAAGCCAAGCAGGCTTCGCGGCGACATGTCCGGATAAAGCGGTCCGTTTTCGGGCAGATATCCCAGGCAGGCCGAACCGGCCAGCCGATCTCGTCCCATATCGTGCCCTGCGATCCGGGCCACGCCCGCGGAGGGGGCCAAATAACCGGTCAACAATTTCATGGTCGTGCTTTTGCCCGCCCCGTTTGGGCCGAGAAAGGCCGCCACCTCGCCTTTATGGATTTTGAACGTTACATCTCTGATTGCCGCGAAATCGCCGAAAAATTTCGAAAGCCCGTCGGCTTCGATCATTGCCGGACCTTGCTGTTGTGGCATTATCATCTACTCCAGATTTTAGTAGGGTGCGTGCAACGCACCAATTTTTATCATTACGGCTATAGGTGCGTTTCACGCACCCTACTTGCTATACAAACCGGGCAGAAACCGGCCAGGGCATGATTAAAGGGGGCTAGTATAATAGATTTTCTAAAAATCCCCAACCCCTCCAATATGGGCATTGGCGGCGATTGGTTTGGGTGCCTTGCCTACCATACGTTTCCGCCGGGTGGTTAGTTCTTGCACGTGCCGCCACATTAAAGCAGAGCCGGCACAAAATCAGAGCCAAAATAAAAAAGCAGAGCCGGACCGTCTCGGTCCGGTAGACTCGAAATGCAACCGGGCCGACACGGCCCGGCTCTGTAAGAAGTTTTATCCTGTCCCCTGATCCCTGACCTCTGTCCCCTGCCCCCTATTCCTCGAAAAGCAGACACAACACATCGAGGGCCTGAACCGCCTTGGCCGGGTTGCGGATATTGTTGTCGTCCACGCAACCTTCCCAAATCGTCAAGGCGAACCGCAGATACTGTTCGCGCGATTCAGCCAGCATCTGGTAGTCCAATTCCTCGCTGAGCGCCGGCCACAGGGTTTGCAATTGCTCGAGCGCACCCGGGCGGCCGCTGATGGCATCGTAGACAAGGTCGTCCAGGAGTTCGAATTTTTCCATCATTTCCGGCGATTCGCAGTGCAGGCGGGCCGAAGGCGCCTCGACGGCAAGACGGGCAGACGGGCTCTCGGACTGAATTTGAGTTTTTTGAAATTGCCGATGCGCGGCATGAGCTTGTTGAATTTCCGCTTTATTTTTCGGATTGGCAATCGTCCGCCCCGAATCCGAAAATGCCGAGGTTTCCAAGTCTTCCAGCAATTGCAGACCCAAAGCGGGCAGATCATCGGGTTTTAGATCGAATCGTCTTTTGGATAATTGTGCCGCCAAAAAGGGCGTCCGGCCCGAGGCCAACACTTGTTGGATGAATCGGGCCCAACCGTCGATGGGAATTGTAGGCAGGGGTTTGCCCGGCGTCAAATCCAGTACGGTCACGTTGTTCTGATGCGCAATCCAACGTTGCTCGCCGGGATCTTTCGACAGGGCAATCAAGCGGAACGGTCGGCGTCCGGTGAATTTCAAACCCGTGGAAAACGAAAATTCCAATCGGCAAGGCGGCGGAAGGCAATTCAAAAGTCCCGCGAACAATTCGCAGGGCGACTGCTCGCCGGCAACTGCCAAACATACCGCATCAAGCGCGGCTTGGATCAAAACGGCCATAGCGGAAGGGCCCGGTCGATCGCTCAGTCGAATCAGTAGCGATTGATCGACCGGCGCCGCCCCGTCCGGCAAGCACAAGGGTTCCAAGCGTGCGGGGATGGGATCGCGGATTTCCATGGCCCCGGCCGACGCGGTCGCCTGCAAAAGCGCGAACGGATTATTGGCAAAACGATCCAACACCTCCGGCCGGACAATCAAACAATGCGTATATACTCGCATCCCGCCGCGGCCGCTGTATTCCCAACCGGCGGGCACGGTCCGCGATATGCAATATGCCCCGCTGGGCAAGGGATGGAAATTGAAACTCACCGCATCCGCGCTTTGTTCCAAAAGCGAGTCGTGCGAAGGACACCAAACGGCCAACTCCCGGACGTCAAGCTGATGAACCCCGGCACTGTGCCCGATCACCTGATACCCGACCGTACAGTCTGTTTTCGCGGAAGTGAAAATGGCTTGTTCAACGTTCATGAGTTATCAGTCATCAGTTTTCAGTTATCAGTTTTCATCGGGCAGTGCGTAACCGCAAGCGGTTTTTCCCGATCGCTATTCCCTCATTCTTCATCTCTCATCCTTCATCCTTCTCTTTATTTCGCTTCCAATTGTTCCACCAGCCATTGGAACGGCTCCACGATTCCGTGCGGTTCAACGCGCAGGGGAAAATGTAGCCGGCCTTCGGTAATCGTATCGCAACTAAGGCAATTGCCCGATACATTCGCGGCGAAAAAGCGATAGCGTTCAAATCGCTCCTGGCACAGTTGCCACAATCCCGCGGCGTGTGCGCGGGCAAATCCCGCCGGATCGTCACAACACTCCTCGCAGTAATCGGCTTTGCTGAGAATCAAGGCCACGGGCCGTTGCCGCCAGCCGTGCCGGCGGTCGGTATCGAGTTCGCTCAGGTAGCTGAGCAGTTTCATGCTGAAGAAGTCCTGGTCCCGACCGCCTTCCTTGAGTTGGCAAGAATCGATCAACACCATGGCGCCCACCGATTTCTGCAGGAATTGGCCGATGATGCGATAGCTGTGCGGGTGCTCGACTTCTTCCAGTATGGCCTCGCCGGCCATGTCGGGCATCAGCACTTCCATATCCTGCCGTTGCTCCGGGCGCCGGACCTGGCAATGCACCCAATTCCAGCGATCCGGCTCGTTGGGTGTTTTGCGGGGAAATGCGCAGCGGGCCAAGGCCGAGATCGTGTTTTGCTGCATGGTAATTGAAAATGCGCCCCGGGCCAGCGCCTGTATCTTCTCAGTCGGCTGCGAGAGCATGTCCATGAGCATGCCCAGGTATACGGTCTTACCCACTCCGCTGGCGCCCATCACCGCTACCATCCTGGGCTTCACGTTTTGCGAATTAGCTTGATGCGCCAGGGCCATCGGCGCCAAGCATAGATTGCAATACTCGGCGTCGTAGGTGTTATCTGACTGGCAGATGTAACAAGGGATCGGCATGACGTATTGAACCAGCCGATACGATTCCAGCGGTTGAACAACGGCTTTGGTCATGCGCGCGGCTCCAAACGGTTATCAGTTAACAGTATTTGCAATAAAAAATATGCGTAAAAATGCGCTCAAACATTCATACAAAGACTCTATGTTCCACAAACCGCGGCCTCCGCTGCCGGCCGAACCAGCGTCAGATCGCATACGCCCACCGCGCAACGAAAACCGATGTTGTTGCGGCGGCCGAGGGGATTCTCGCCGCTCTGGAACTGGCAGGAGGTCTGTTTGTCGAAATATGTATCGAACGCCCCGCCCCGGATGCTGCGAAGCGGCGTTGAAAGTCTCAGCCCGGACGGCGGCAGTTGATCGGGCG
>JBEKGL010000125.1:0-8710 GCA_050012815.1 Thermoguttaceae bacterium | reverse complement strand
AAAGTGGTGGCGAAAATCCGCCTTCCCAGCTTGGATCGCACCCATGCCACCGGCAAGGTCTCGCCGGCCGCCGAACCGAACAATATCGGCGTGGCCTCGGTCAAAGACAAATCGTAACGGTGCAGTCCGCCGCGGGAAATGAAGGGCTGTACTCCGCGCAGCAACGGATGATGCCCGGCGTGAGATAACACACTGATTTTGGCCGGCTGGAGCAAATGCTCGTAATGATATTCGCCGCCGAACAGTTCTCCGGCGAATCGGGCGCTGCCGTGCAAGGCAAAATCGACGACGCGAACCGCGGCCAACGATCCGCCGCATTGCCAATAATCGTGGATTCGCTCCAGGGCTTTTGCGTTCATCACCTCGGGATGGCCGAATAGAATCAGACAGTCCATATCGTGCGCGGTGATGTCCTCAAGGTGCATTGCCTTCGCTTTTATGGGAATCCAATTCCAGTCCAGCGGATAATCATCGCCGAAAAAATCAACTAGATATTTTTGCACCAACTCGGCCAAGGGCCGATCATTGGGACCTGCAATCGCGTAAACTTTTCGCGGCCGAAGAGCCACGCATTCGAAGTGGCGGGCAGCCAGTGCGATCGAAACCCCGATCGACGGATGAGCGGAGTGCATGATGAACTTACGTTTTTGTATTGCAAAGGCAGTCATGAGGTCCATTATCGCGCTGCAATCAGGCGCTGTCCATATAAAAACAGGATGTAACCGCACAAAAATCCTTTACTGGCATTGGGTTATGCAAACGACACCGATTGAAACAAGCGGGTAAACAATGCCAGTTTTTGCGATAATGGCATTTGGTTGCGAGGGGGCAAAAGAAAGTCGATTTTACCACAATAGCCCATCAAGTATCTTTTCCCCATACCTCCGCGTTTACCATGAAAGGCATTTTTCCACTAATGACGTTTACTCGATCCTGGGAATTGAGTAAGGTTTGCCTTCTATACGTTCGATAACTTCCTCCAATAAACATTAATACGGCGGCCTTAGATGGATTGATAGGTCGTTTTATTTTTTTCCAGATTACTACAAAAGGGGGAGGCATAAGCCCTGCCTGCGTAACGATGGATCGAAACGCACGTTTAATTGAAAAGCGGATGCCGCAAGTAATTCATGTACATCCGTCCGATCATGATTTAACGGTCATTATTCCCGCGTTCAACGAAGAGCAAAGACTGCCTTGGACGCTCGATCAGTTGTCGGCTTTTCTCATAGATTGGGGTATCGATTATCGTGTCCTGGTCGCCGACGACGGCAGCACCGATCGAACAGCCGATTTGACCGGCGGATTTGGGCCGCGATTTTCCACGATTAGTCTTATGAGCCGCGGCGGTAAAGGCCGGGCGGTAAAAACCGCCATGCTCTATGCAACCGGACAAGTGCTTGCCTTCACCGACGCCGATCTGCCCTTTGATCTGGCCGCTTTGCGCCGAGGTTACGAAATCCTTAATCGCGGCGACTGCCAAGTAGTCTTTGGCGCGCGCGATCTGGCCGAATCGTGCCATCTGGCCCCGCGGCACTGGTCGCGGGAAATGGCGACTTATGTATTTCGGGCCATCGTTAAAACCCTGATTTCACGCCAAATCACCGATACCCAATGCGGGCTGAAATTGTTTACTCGGCGCGCGGCGCTGGATATCTTTTCCCGGGTAAACATCGACGGTTTTGCTTTCGACGCCGAAGTGGTCTTTTTGACCCATCGGCTGGGTTTGTCCTTCCAGCGTATCCCGGTGACGCTGATTAACGACTATGCCTCGACCTTGTCGCTGCGCCGCAACGCCTTGCCCATGCTGATCGAAGTGCTGCGAATATGGCGGCGGGCGAATTTCAGCCGACACCAACCTGTTCCACGCCTGGTTTATCTCCAAGGAGATTTGGCCGAAAAGCCAAGAAAGGCGGCCTGATGAAAAACAAGCAGGAGAATCCCGATTATTTCCGATGGGTCTTCTTGCACGCCGACGACTTGGGCATGAATCGCGGCGTTACCGACGGCATTATGCAGGGTTTCCGCCAGGGGCTTTTGACCAGCGCTTCGTTGTTATCGAATGCCCCGGATGCCTCCCGGGCCTTGAAACTGTGGAAAGAACTCCTCGACGACCAGGCGTCCGCCCGATTGCCCCTGCACGCTTGGCGCTCCAGGCTTGAGGACCCGTTCAGCCCTTTCGATCTGGGCGTGCATCTAAATTTGACCCAGGGCCGGCCGCTTTCGGGCAAAAACTATCCCAGCGAATTGCTCGACCGCAGCGGACGATTTCCAGGCATTTTTGCCTTGTTTTCCCGATTGCAACGGCACGGCGTGCGACTGTGCGGGCAAATTCAAAGCGAATTGGCCCTGCAAGTGGAATTCCTCCTGGATCATGGAGTGCAACCCACGCACCTTAACGGCCATCAATACATCGAGATGCTTCCCGTGGTGGCGGAATTCATTCCGCAACTGCTGGCGCGATACGATATTCACGTAGTCCGGGTGGCCGAAGAACACTCGCTGCTTCGATCCGCGCTCGTTCAAAGCCATTCTCCGCTGGCTTGGATCTTGGCCCATATAAAGCAAATTTTTGCCAAGCGATTTCACCGCCGCATGGAGCAGCTTGAAGTGCGATATCCCGCCCGTTTTCACGGCACCGCCCATGCGGGCAAAATCGATATGCCCTTGATCCGCCTGTTTCTCGGCGACCGCCAGTCGTCTTGCCCGGTGGAAATCGGATTGCATCCGGCCATGGAAACCGCCGGGGATCAAAGCGGCGATGAAAACGACGGCTGGACCGATCCGCTGGCCTGTGTCCGCCCCAACGAACTTCGTCTTGTCACCTCGGGTGAATTGGCCGACTATCTGGAAACCCACCACTACCGCCTGGGCCGCCTGGCCCAGTTAGCGGCCGCATGAATAAGGGGTTAGGGGCAGGGTTCTGGATTCAGGATTTTGGGTTCAGGGTTGAGTGGTGAGCATAGCCGGGCCGTGTCGACCCGGTTGAAAACGCAAATAGATTGGACCGACACGGTCCGGCTCTGATTTTACATTTTCTCCACTATTCCCTGTCCACTGCACACTGCCCACTGTTCTCTG
This sequence comes from Thermoguttaceae bacterium, assembly GCA_050012815.1. Classification (GTDB taxonomy): domain Bacteria; phylum Planctomycetota; class Planctomycetia; order Pirellulales; family Thermoguttaceae; genus JBEKIK01. The sequence goes on along the minus strand of JBEKGL010000125.1, from coordinate 5,629 downwards.
TCCCCTGCCCTATCTGCTTGCAGGTGGTACTGGAAATTGGTTAAACTATAGGGACGTCCTGATAGCACCTCATTTTTTATGTATTCCACTTAGATGAAGGATTGTTCATGGCCAAGTTCACAAGGCGGCAGTTTTTGGAGGATTCTTTGTTGGCCGCGGCGGCTATGGCGGTTTTGCCCGGCGGTAAACTTCTTGGCGCGGAAGAAAAGCAAAGCATTAGCCCCAATGAAAAACTCGGCGTGGCGGTAGTCGGCGTTCGTGCTCGGGGTAGAACCCACTTGTGGAACTTCCTTTTCAGTTCTGATAAGAGAGGAGGAGGAGGAGGAGGTTATTTCGAAAATTTCGAGTCATATCCCAGGCGGAGGGATATGGAAATAATTTATATCGTCGATGCCGATGAGGCGATCGGGCAAAAACGGGCCGAGGAGATCGCCAAGATTCAAGGTCGAAAACCAAAGTTCGTTCAGGACCTTCGTAAGGCGTTTGATGACAAGTCGGTCGATATCGTCAGTACGGCAACGCCCAATCACTGGCACGCCTTGGCCGCGATTTGGGCCATGCAGGCGGGCAAGCACGTATATGTCGAGAAGCCCGTCAGTTACACGGTCAGCGAAGGACGCCGCATCGTCGAGGCGGCGCGAAAATACAATAAAATCTGCCAGACCGGCAGCCAATGCCGTTCCATGGGCGCAACGGTTGATGCGGTAGATTATGTCCGTTCCGGAAAGATCGGTGAAGTGAAACTCGCCCGCGGGCTTTGCTACAAATCTCGTCCTTCGATCGGACCTCGCGGCGAGTACCAGGTTCCGTCAAGTGTGGACTACGATCTCTGGTCCGGGCCTGCCCCCATCTTGCCGCTTACCCGCAAAGAACTTCACTACGATTGGCATTGGCAATGGCCATACGGCGGCGGTGATTTGTGCAACCAGGGCGTGCATGAGGTGGATATCGCCCGCTGGGGACTGGGCCAAACCGGCTTGAGCAAGCGGGTCTTTTGCTATGGCGGACGCCTGGGCTACGAAGACGCCGGCGAAACGCCCAACACCCTAGTGGTAGTGCATGAGTTCCCCGACGACGGCAAAACCCTAGTGTTCGAGGTCCGCGGTTTAAAAACCGAAAGTCTCAAAGACGCAAAAATCGGCGTGATTTTTTACGGCTCGGAAGGTTATGTAGTGTTAACGACTTATACGGCCGGGGCGGCATTCGATCTTAAGGGGAATGTCGTGAAAAAGTTCAACGGCGGAGGCAATCATTTCAACAACTTTTTAATAGCCGTGCGCAGCGGGAAAAAAGAAGACCTGCACGCCGATATTCTCCAAGGCCACCTTTCCAGCGCACTCTGCCACACGGCCAATATTTCCTATCGGCTGGGCCGGGAAATGAGCGTCGCCGATCTGAAGAAACGTCTATCCGACGTCAAAAGCAACGAAAACGCCTTGGAAACCTTCGACCGCGTAACTGCCCATCTGACCGACAACGGCATCAAAATCGACGAAACAAAACTCCGCGTCGGTCCGGAATTGGTCTTCGATCCGGCGAGCGAAACCTTCACTGGCAACGATGCGGCCAACAAATTCCTCGCCCGCGAATATCGCACGCCTTTCGTTGTGCCGGCGGCCGGCGAGGTGTAAGAATATGTCCTGGTTCACAGGCTCTGCCTGGGAACGCGATCAGAAGCAGAGCCGGACCGTGTCGGTCCGGTGGGTTCATGGTTTGCCCGGGCCGACACGGCCCGGCTCTGAAAGATTATGAATGGACAAATATTTTGATGGTGCGTTTCACGCATCCTACAAGACTATTCCCGCACAAAGGGGTTGCTGCGTTTTTCCACGCCAACGGTCGTTTTTGGGCCGTGGCCGGGCAGGAGAACCGTGGAATCGGGCAGGGTGTATAGTATCTTGCGGATGCCATCGGCAAGTTGGTTGAAATCGCCGTCTGGAAAGTCGGTTCGTCCGATGCTCCCGGCGAAAATAACGTCCCCCACGAAAACCATCACTGGATCGCAGTCCTCGATGAGATAAACCATGTGTCCGCTGGAGTGGCCGGCAATTGTCCGAACTCGCATGTTGATTCCAGCGGCAGTGTAAAATTCACCATCTTGCAGTGTGACGTCGGCCGGGGGGCTGACCATTTTAAAGCCGAACATGGCCGATAAATTCAAACCCGGATCGGTCAGTTTTTGGGCCTCGGCCGCGCCGATGGCCAAATGGCAATCGGGCCAGCGATTTTTCAGTGCCTCGTTTCCGGCAATGTGGTCGCTATGACCGTGGGTAATAAGAATAGCGGCTGGGTTCAGGCCCCTTCTTTCAAGGTAATCGATGATTTTTTCCGGTTCAAAACCAGGATCGACAATCAAGCAATCGTTGTGCTCGGGCAAATGAGCCACGTAGGCGTTTTCCTCGAATGGGACCGAGAGAATAGGCGTAATGCTGATTCTTTTAAGTGTCAAGAAACTGACCTCCCCAGGTACATTGAAAATAGGTAAACTGTACTAGTTAATGTTGAATCTTTGGGTAGAGCCTGAATAAACGGTTGGGTAATTGGACCCTACAAAAGTAAACATTGTAATTCTCTCCAAAAAGATTTGCGATAACGTCCAAATAGGAACGGCGTCGAATGATGGGAATAATATAGTCTTTTCGTTCGCTAAAGCCGTAGTAACAGGAGGTTCCGTCTTTTTCTTTCTCTGACAAAGTTGACTAGGACAGATGTGGCATAAGAATTGCTACCATTATCAACCGCGCCTGCCATCGGTTCAGGAAGAAGAATTTCAAGGACGAAAAATTGGACATCGCCAAGTTGCTCGCCTTAAAAGCAAAATGCAACCAACCGTCGCGGTGCCCCACAAGGAGGGCTTTTTCCATGATGTTGTGTAAAATCGTTCGCCGCCTGGGCTTACCGGTATTGCTGACGTGTGTTTTGCCTGCTTCCTTGGTTTTGGCCCAAGTTTCCCCGGATAACGACGCCAAAGGCAATGCCTCAGCACCCGGTCGGCAATCCACCGGCACAATGCATGCCTATCAAGTTGCCGAACGCGCGGATTCGCTCTCCCAGGCGCCCGCCCCGCAGTTGGGACCCGCCCAGGCCAATGAACATCCGCTTATGCCGGCGCTACGTTGGGCATACGACGGCATGGGCAACCTGGAAAAGTTAACGGACTATTCGGCCACCGTGGTTAAACGGGAACGGGTCGACGGAAAACTAAACGACTTCGAGCACATGTTCGTCAAAATCCGCCACAAACCCTTTAGCGTATATATGTATTTCCTGGCCCCGGCCAAGATCAAAGGCCAGGAAGTGATTTACATCGAAGGAGCAAACGACGGCCTCATGTTCGCGCACACGGTCGGAATCAAGGATAAAATGTTCGGGACCGTAAGGATCAAACCTGACGGACCGGTCGCCATGATCGGCCAACGTTATCCGCTGACCGAACTGGGAATTCTGAATCTTATCAAACGCCTGGTCGAGGTGGCCCAGCAGGACGTCAAGTATCGCGAGTGCGAAGTCCAGTTTTTCAAAGGCGCGAAGATCAAAAACGGCCCGGAGCAATTCCGTGTTTGCACCTGCATCCAAGTCGTGCATCCGCTGCCGCGGCGCAACTTCCTTTTCAATGTGGCGCGAATTTTCGTCGACGATGAGCTTAACATACCCATCCGCTATGAGGCGTACGAGTGGCCGAAAGAACCCGGCGGAGCTCCGGAATTGATAGAGGAATACACATATCTGAATCTGAAACTCAACAACGGATTCACCGACGCCGATTTCGACACTAAAAATCCGAATTACCACTTCCGCTAATCAACAGCATAAACAATAATACCCCCGACCTCGCGCCGGCAAATACAACGGCGCGAGGTCGTTGCGTTTTAAAACCCTGATGACTATCGTGGAAAAAGATACTAAAAAAGCATCGTGGCGGCGGTCGATCATTCGACTGATCCGTTCCTTGGCGGTTGTCTATCTTCTAGTAATGGTGTGCATGATGTTTTTGGAAAACTCACTGATTTTCTTTCCGTCTCGATATCCCTCAGGCGACTGGAAGCCTGGGGGATTGACCTTCGAAGACGCCTGGTTTCAAGCCGCCGACGGCACGAAACTGCACGGCTGGTACGTTCCGCGCGAAAAGCCCTCCTCTGCGATCCTTTTTTGCCACGGCAATGCCGGAAACATTACGCATCGCGCGGATATCTTGGAACAATTGCACAACACCGTGGGCGCTTCGGTCCTGATTTTCGACTATCGCGGCTATGGACGCAGTGAAGGCAAGCCCAATGAAGCCGGCATACTGGCCGACGCCCGGGCCGCCCGAGCATGGCTGGCCAACCGTGAAAAGATCAAGGAAAAAGATATCGTCGTAATGGGCGAGTCCCTGGGCGGCGCGGTGGCCGTCGATCTGGCGGCAAAGGATGGCGCAAAAGGGCTGGTGCTCATCAGCACATTCACCAGCCTTCCCGACGTGGCAGCATATCACTATCCAATTTTCCCTGTTCGCCTGCTGATGCGGACCCGGCTCGACGCCGTCGGGCAGATCGCAAACTATAAAGGACCGCTATTGCAGATGCACGGCGAGGCCGACACAATTGTACCCTTCAAATTTGGCCACCGGTTATTCGATGCGGCCAATGAGCCGAAGCAGTTGCTCGTTTTTCCCCAGCACGACCACAACGACCTGCCGCCCGATCAATTCTTTGAAACTTTAAAAACATTCTTGAATAAATTCTAGAAGTTCAGTTTAACCCAGGTCCAGTCCCAGGTATTTCTTTGAACTCCCCGGTTTTAATGGTTTATTAGCGACTTTGTGATAGAATATGACAGATATCTTGCATAATAATGATAATTAATGCTTGATATATTTTATAAATATGGCATAATGTGAAATATGCCCATCATGAACACATAATAAGGCGGATTGGTCATGCTTGCCGAAGAACGCCGAAATCGGCTGCTTGAGCTTGTACGCGTCGGGCGATTCGCATCGCTGCCGGCATTGGCCGAGACCCTGAAAGTCTCGGAATCGACCGTGCGGCGAGATGTGGAGTATTTGGAAACCCAAGGCTGCGCCAGGCGGATTCATGGCGGGGTTCTTTATACCGGGACATCGCCCATGCTACCTCATTTCGATGCCCGGCAGAGTACGCAATGGGAGCATAAAAAGGCTATTGCCGCCCGGGCGGTGGAGTTGGTCGAGGACGGCGATACAATACTTCTGGATGGTGGTAGCACCACCTACGAGGTGGCAAGATTGCTCGTTGGCCGGCCGATTCACGTGGTAACCACCTCCCTGCCGGTGGCTAATTTGTTCGCCTCGGATACCAGCAGCGACCTAGTATTGGTAGGCGGCAATATATGTCCGCGCACGGGCGTGGCCCGGGGACCTTATGCCGTGGAAATGCTTTCCAAGGTTCGGGTGCGCAAGACCATCCTTAGCGTGGCCGGAATCAACGAGGAAGGCTTTTTTAACAATAACTTGCTGATCGTGGAGGCCGAGCGGCAGATGATGCACTCGGCCGACGAGGTGATCGTGGTGGCCGACAGCTCGAAGTTCGGCCGCCAGAGTTTAACCCATTTGTGTCCGTTGGCTGAAGTCGATCATGTAGTGGTGGACGATGGAATCGACCCAAAGTGG
>JBEKGL010000124.1:0-8711 GCA_050012815.1 Thermoguttaceae bacterium | reverse complement strand
CTCATTGTGTTTATGTACTTCCAGTACTTCCAATAATTTTGCAATCATCTCCTCCGTATGTCCGTGGGTGAGGCTGATGCGCAGGCAGGACTCGCCCTCGGGCACGGTCGGCGGGCGGATGGCCGGAACAAACAAGCCCCGTTCCCGCAAAGCCGCCGAAAGCGCAACGGCGCGCGACGGTTCGCCCACAATAATGGGAACGATCTGGCTTGCCGAGCGCCCGATATTCCATCCTTGACCGGCCAACCGAGCGCGAAAACCCTCGGCCCGGGCCAGCAGTTCCACGCGCCGCCGGGGTTCGTTTTCAACTATGTCCAATGCCGCCATGGCCGCCGCGGCGTTTGCGGCCGGCATCGCGGTGGAAAAAATATAGGGCCGGGCGCGATTCCCCAGCCACTGGACAAGCGACCGGGTTCCGGCCACGAATCCGCCCATGCAGCCCAGGGCCTTGCTCAAGGTTCCCACGCGCACGTGCACTTGATCTTCCAAACCGAAATGCTCGGCCGCTCCCCTGCCCTGCCGCCCGAACACGCCGGTTGCATGGGCCTCGTCGACCAACAGTATAGCTTGATAACGCTGGGCTAATTCGGCCAGCTCCTTTAGCGGCGCCAAATCGCCGTCCATGCTGAAAAGCCCGTCGGTCACGATCAAGCGGCGGCGATAAATCGATGTCTTGGAAAGCAGTCGTTCGAGCATATCGCAATCGGCATGTGGATAAGTGCGGACGTCGGCCCGCGAAAGCCGGCACCCGTCGATCAGGCTGGTGTGATTTTTTCGATCGGTAAACACCACGTCACCCACGGCCGCCAATGCCGCCACGGTCCCGGCGTTCGCCGCGAATCCCGAACTGAAAACCAATGCCGCCTCGGTCCCCTCGAACTCGGCCAGGCGTTGTTCAAGGCGACGGTGCGGTTCGGCATGTCCGGTCACCAGCGGACTGGCCCCGCTTCCCCAACCGTACTCCTGCAAAGCCGCCTGAACGGCCGCCGTCAAACTGGGATCGGACGCCAGGGAAAGATAGTCGTTCGAGCCGAAGTTGATCGTCTCTTGCCCGTCGATCACGATCCGCACCGATTGGGCGCCCTGGCGCGTAGACAAACTGCGGCGCAGCCCCCGCTGTTGGAGGGTGCCAAGCTGTTCTTCTATCCAATCGAGAGGTTGATGCGTATTATTCATAGACAAATAACCTATTATAGAATAACCACTTGCAACGCAATTCCACAAGACTCCCGCAAGATTCTTCACCGTGCGGAAACCACTATTATGGCAACGATCGAGCCCAATCCTCGCCAAAAGCCCCAGGTCCAATTCGGCGTGAGAACTTCGGCAAACTCCATTGATTGGCCGCGTGTTTTGGCCGAACACGATCGCTGGTTGCGCACGGTGGTTTACGCGCGGTTGGGCGAACCCCAGGCCGTGGACGAAGTTATGCAGGAGGTGTCGTTGGCCGCGGTGCGGCAAAAAGCGCCCATAAACGACCCCCAAAAAGTCGCCGCCTGGTTGTATCGCCTGGCGGTTACGCAAACCCTGCTGCATCGCCGCAAACTGGGCCGCCAGCGAAAGCTGGTCGATCGTTTTGCCCAACGCAACCGGCCAAGCGAACAAGACAACCGCCAGATGGATCCCTTGGGCTGGCTGCTGTCGGAGGAACGGCGGCAAAAAGTCCGCTTGGCCCTTAAGCGGCTGGTGCGACGCGACGCCGAAATTTTACTTTTAAAATATACCGAAGATTGGAGTTACCGAGAATTGGCCGAACATTTAGACATTTCCGAAAGCGCGGTGGAAGCACGATTGCATCGGGCACGCCAACGCCTGCGAAGCGAACTGGCCGCCTTGGACGTGGTCGAATCGGAATGTTGAATAATAAACAACTGTAGAAACCGCTTGCGGTTTCGCGATGCGGATTTCAAAAATGATCAATTAAAAGTGGTCAGTAAAAAGTGGTCAGTAAACTGACCACCCCTAAATCGCGAATCCTGAACCCTGAATCCCGAACTCTACCGATGGACCCCGCATTCAACAATTTGTCGCACGCCGCGGATGACCGCTTCGACCGGCTGGTGGACGGCGAATTAAGCGAATCCCAACGCACGGAACTGCTTACCTCCCTGGACCGGGAGCCGGACGGATGGCGGTGTTGTGCATTGGCCTTCCTGGAAGCCCAGTGCTGGAAAAAAGAATTGGGCGCTATGCGGCAAAGCATGCCGGCAGGTATATCGGCGCCCGCTCCGGTTCCAAGGCCCGCAAAGCGGAAATCAACGCCTTTCGGACTTCCGGGCACGCTCGTGAGCATGGCCGCGTGTTTTTTGCTGGCCCTAGGCGCGGGCATATTGTGGCGGCACTCGGGCAATCGGACAGCCGACATTTTCGGCGTCCCTGGTTCGGATCAGATTGCGCGCAAGACGCCCGGGCAGTCGGCAACAAATCCTTTGGGTACTCAAACCGCCGTCGCACAAGCGGCTGCACAATCGCAAAACGCCTCCGAGCCCTGGCAGTGGGTGAAGTTGTCCCCGGCCGGATCGGACAATTCCGGCGAAGCGGTCCAATTGCCCGCCCTACAGCGCGACCGCATCGACCAACAGTGGCTGCAAAGCCTGACATCGCCCATTCCCGAAAACGTGGTGCAAAGCTTACGACGCAACGGTTACGAAGTTCAAACGCAACAGCGATTGATGCCCATGCCGCTTAAAGACGGCCGCAGACTGGTCGTGCCGGTCGATCAAGTTCAACTCCAGTACGTGGGAAATACAACGTATTAAATCGAATCGAGTATCATTCATGTAAAAGGAGGCCAGACATTCTTGTCTGGCACAAAACCAAAAATGGAATCCAGACATTCTTGTCTGGCGTGAAAACAGAAAAGGAGGACTAAATCATGAAAAAATCATTTTTGCTCTTCGGCATCGCCTTGATGATGTTGTTTCCCATTTCCGCCTGGGCGGCAGAGGATGACGATCCGCTTGGGAATGCACTTTTGGCGGACGAAAAATCTCCGTCCTATCGGCTCCCGGAGTATTGGCTGGGGATTCAGTTTCGTCCCGCGTTCCCGGCCTTGCTTGCGCAACTGCACTTGCCGCAGAACCAAGGCGTAGTAGTCGAGGCGGTGGTGCCCGACAGTCCCGCCGCCAAGGCCGGCCTTCTCCAGTATGACGTAATACTTAAAGCCGACGATAAAAAAGTCTCCGACATTTCTGATTTACTACAAGCGGTAGAAGCGGCCAAAGACAAGGAAATGAAGTTGGAAATAATCCGCGACGGCCAAGGGAAAACCATCGCCGTCACACCGGCCAAGCGCCCCGAGCAAGCGCTCCTTCCAGTTCCGCCACCGGAATCCGATTTTGAGGCCTTGCGCAAGTGGATCGAGCAGCTCCAACCGGGCGCCGGGTTCGGCCGGCAGGGCCCGATGCAATTCAGACTCATCAGGCCGGGCGTGATTCTGCCCCGCGGCGCTCCGCTGCATCCGCCCCTTCCCGGCAATATGTCGATTTCAATTACCAAGACCGGCGACAAACCCGCCGATATTGTGGTCAAGTTGGACGAGGAAAAATGGGAAGTCACAGAAAAAGATTTGGACAAACTGCCCGATAAAGTCCGCCCATTCGTTGATCGCATGTTGGGGCTGGCAACTGGCATTGGACCTGGGGCCATGCGATGGGCGCCCGAGGTGTTTACTCCATCCCCACAGCCGGAACCGGGAACGCCTCCCGGCCCCAATCCCTCAGGCGATCCGCGTGTTGGGCAACCACCTTTTGGCCCGGGTCCAAACCTCAACCTGCCGCCCCTGGAAGATCGGATCGAAAAACGCCTGGAAGAAATGAAGCGGCACATTGAAAAACTAGAAAATGAATTACACGAGCGGCATCAAGACCTTAAAACGCCCCAGCCGGGTCCGGCCCCTGAAAAAAATAAAGAACCCGCTCCCGAAAAAGCCGCTTTATAATCCCTTTGACATGAATCGTCGGAACGGCAGTTGAACTGCCACCACAACGTAAAATAAATCTTCGCGGCATTACCCCCGCGAGTCTCCTGGGACGGCGCCAAGCAATAGGCGCCGCCCCTTTTTTATAGGCTATCATGTTTTTATGTTTTCAGTATTCTGATATAATGGATGGAGTTCCACCGCGGCCTGACGGACGCTACAAAAATATCAAGCGGTCATCGGTAATCAGTTTTCAGCGAGGAGCGCGAAACCGCAAGCGGTTTTCATCTATCCACGGTCACTTACCCTTAATCCCCTTTAATGTCATTGCCCATTCGCACGCTGCCGATTCCGGAAAACTGGGACTGTCACGGTTGCGGCGTCTGCTGCCGCGGAGCGGTGGTCGTGTTGAATGATGGCGATCTCGAGCAAATCCGCGCACAGCGATGGGAGGAAGACCCGGATTTTCGCGGTAAAAAAATCCTACTTCGTCTGGGTTTATTCGACAAGCGATATCGCCTGGCCCAGCGCAACGACGGCGTTTGCATCTTCCAGGACGCCGATAAACTGTGCCGCATCCATAAGCGGTTCGGGTACGACGCCAAACCGCACGTCTGCCGGATGGCGCCTTTGCAACTGGTGCCGTTGGAAAACATTGCCTATGTAACCTTGCGGCGATACTGTCCGTCCGCCGCGGCTGATCTGGGCCGGAGTCTCAAGAAACAATTGGACGAACTGCGCGAGTTGCTCAAACGCAGCGGCGAGGAGCCTTTGCCGTCGCGCCCGCCTAAGCTAACGCGAAGACATCCGCGCCCTTGGAATGACGTTGCGGCGTTTAATGACAGCCTGTCGCGGTTGATACTTGACGGCCGTTTTCCGTTGGTTCGCCGTCTGGCTCACGGCCTTCAGTTGTGCAACCTGCTTGACGAGTGCAAATTGCGGCAATTCAAAGGCCAGCGGCTGGTCGAATTGCTGTCGATGTTGGAAATTTCGGCGATCGAAGACTCCGCTGCCTTTTTCCTAGAGCGAGTTCCGCCCAAAAGACAAGCCGGCAAACTGTTCCGGCAAACCGTCCTGGAATATCTGCGTTTGCATCCCGATTTTACCGGCGAGCGGTCCTGGCGCGAACGCCGGCGTTTGATCTTGGCCGCCTTCAGGTTCGGCCGGGGCACGGGGGCAATTCCCCGATTCCGCCTTCCCTTCCCCGCCGCAACGTTCCAGTCGCAGGAGCGGCCGTTGGGACCCCTCGCCGAAACGGTGCTCAAACCGTTTGATTCCTATTTTCAAACCGCCGTAGTCTCTTGGCGCTATGCGATGCTCAAGCGATCCAGTTGGTCGATGGTCGAGAGTTTTTGGGACCTGTCGCTTTCCTATTCCGTGGGAATGTGGGTCTTGCGCCTGGCCTGCACCGGCCGGGAACCGAATGCGGATGACGCCATCCGAGTGGTAATGATGCTCGACCGCGGGCAGACCCACGCACCGCTGGCCGGATACCGCCATCGCCTTCGCGTGCGGGCGTTGGCCCACAACGACCAACTGGCCCGTTTGGCCGCCTGGTATGCTCGATAAAAAATAATTAATCCTGCTCCGTAAATATGAATTACCCCGCATTTTTATCACCGTGTGGCACGACCAACCTTCGGTCGGTGCCCTGGCGCAAGCCAAGCAGAGAGCGATGGTTTTGGCGAGCACTGCTTCTGCGAAGCAGTGGTGCACTGTTGGCAACCGTATAGGTGTGGTGAGAAATGCAGGTTAATGTCTTCACCGTCGCCGAGCATAACCAAACAAAATCATCACTGAACCGATGCCCAAAAGAGTAAGAGTTCCCGGTTCGGGCAGGGCGGTCAGGCTGCCGCTTAGCGGTCCGCCGGGTATGGGATTGATTATCAATGTGGAGCCCGCTGCAATAGTCAAAACGCTCACACTGACCGAGTTCGCGCTTAACGATGTTGCGTTGGCGCCATCGCCGACGCCCAATGCGCCCGCCCCGTTGATATCGGCTAGCGATACGGCGCCGATTTTGTTGATCTGCAATGTTCCCGCATCAACAATAGTCTGCCCGGTGTAATTCAACGATCCGGAAAGGACCAACTGGGCGTTTCCGGTTTTTCTTAGTCCCTGGGCTCCCGAAATAGGAACGTTAATAACAGTGTTTACATCTGATTCGATAATCGGCGCGCCGGCGCCTTGAAGTGTAATATTGCCGGAGCCGCTGAAATTCCATTGTGTTGCTCCGCCCAGGCCGTCGGTCGTAAGCTTTCCGACTGTCACCGGGCCATTAACATTGACGGTGAATGTCTCATGGGCATCACTGGAAAATACGGCGGGATCGCCGTTGCCGTTAGCGGTAATATCGTATTTCCAATTGGTTCCGTTTGCATCGACCCAATTAGTATTGCTTCCCGTGCCGGTCCACGACAGGTGTTCGGGAATTATCAGGGTGATAATATCTCCGTAAGGCACGGTGATTGAGAAATTGCCGCCCAGACCGCTGGTTTGAATGGTTTTCAGGGGCGTGTCCTGGCTGGCTCCGTATATCCATTTCGCGCCCTTAGTCAGCAGGTTGGCATCGTTGATGCTTACTGTCACTACGTCGTTCGGTTGTGCGACGGTGTCGCTGTTGATGTTTATCAGCATGATTGCGACACTGCCGTCGTCCAGCCGAGTGGAGTGTATCCTGGCCAACGTGTTACTTGAAGTAGATTGGAGAACATTACTGCCTGCAACGGCAATTTGGCTATACATTTGTATGGCTTTGTATGCCGCGCCGATCGTCTGGTTTGAATAGCTGTCGCTTAAATAAGTGTTTTTGCTCATTTCCCACCAATCCATGCTGCCGACCCCCGCTTGCTCCATTCCAGTGCCATAAGCGTCGGCGGCAAATATAGCGGTCGCATAGGGATCGGCGGTGTCGGTCCAAGTTCCGAACTCAGTAAAATGGATTTCATAGTCATTGGGGCCTTTGTTGGTATAGGCCGCAAAGTCCTGCCGTACGGCGCTCACCTGCGAGGGTAAGGATTGTCTCGGGGCGTTAAACAACGTGCTATATGGGCTGCTGTCCGTGTACCAGTGGACAATGCCAAAGTCGATGTAATTGCCGGCGGTCTGAAGTATGTTGCGGTTGGCGGTGGTGCGGGAGCCATCCAGTCCGGCGCCGATTTTGATCGTCGGATCGACCGCCTTCATTGCAGTGGCGAACTGAATGAGGTTTGTGGCGTATGCCGTGGGCGAAAGCCGAGAATCGCCAATGCGATTTGGATAGTGCGGATTTCCTTGAGAGTCATACACTGGATTGGTGTATTGAGCGTGATAATCGGTTTCCCAGTCCGCCCAATAACCAGGATAGGTGTAACCGTTGCCGCCTATTTCATTGCCAATCTCCCAATACTTAATTCCAATCGGGGCGGCGCGGTTGACCGCCAAAAAGGCATTGTTTGCATTATACAAGCCGGCGGCCGTGGCCCAAGATTGGTATTGCACTGACGTTGATGCCCGCAGCTTTGCCCAATAGCCGACGGTTTTCCAATTGTTGCCCTGCTGATCCACTCCGAGAGAGATGTCATTCGGAGTGCCAAAAAGAGAGGCATTGCCGTTGGCATAAGCGACCCACGCCGCGGCCTCCTGTGGCTGGCCGCCATAGTCCGGCGCACTCGTTCCATTGCTCTTCATTGCCGAGCCATAATCGATGGTTATCATGCCTAGGCTGCTGGATTGGTCCAACAGGCGAACAAAATTGCCCATGTTAGTGCCAGTAGCACAATATTCACCATAGCCTTTATGGGTCGAGAAATGGTATCCATCCGAATAGCTCCCGCCCGGATAGCGAATCATCTCCGCCCCGGAATTGTTGACAAGAGCAGGCATGGTTGGATTTAGGGTATACCAATCAGAATCGCCATTATTCCCGAATTGATTCGAATACACGGACAAGTTTATGCCAATCGCCGAATTAGGCATGGTGCGCAATATTGTATTCACGTCCACGCTGGCGTTGACACTCACATCGGCCCGGATTGACTCGGATTGAAGTAGCAGGCAGATCAGGCAAAACACGGGTTTTGACAACTTGCCCATGTCTCAACATCCTTTCTCTGCTCTATTGAAATCCCATACAGATCAAACTTAATGATTAAGTCCTGATTCTTAATATACAAAAAACGACGCAATTTTACAAATAATTTTAAAAAGCCAGTACTATCAACGGGGTATAACATGGCCGTTGTAGTCATTTATGCTGTTTTCTTTTAACTTCACCCTAGCCCGCTCGGATAACTCAAGATCCTGCTAACAATACAAGCATGAAACAACGCGCAGCTCAAGATAGATTGACATCCCTGCCTTTGTAACACGGATCAGGGAACAGCCACGGCGTTTTATGTTGCCCATTTTACCGATATTTGTTTAATAGAGCACTTATTCTCGATATTTCCGGCAAGGTTTTCCTTTCTTATTCAACTACCGTGACCGGCATGACCGATATTACCGTCACAACCGGTATAAGGTCGCTCCGCGCGGGAGCGTCCCGGCGTCTGTTCCTTTGGGCGCATATCGAGGTGGGATCATAACTATGTTGCTAAACCGTACATTTTCGCACGTGGCCGTTGTATTGTTGATTTTGCTCATGGGTGCTTCGGCATTAGGGCAAGGGCTCGAGGGTATGCAACTTTTCGCCCCGGCCGACGTCAGTTCCTATGGCAGGGGAACGCAGCCCAACGAAGGCTTCTTTTTCACTTACGACATATTATACTGGACCATTTCCACGCCAAGGGTTACAACTATCGGCAAAGAGGGG
>JBEKGL010000123.1:0-8783 GCA_050012815.1 Thermoguttaceae bacterium | reverse complement strand
CGAACAACATCGGAACCGCCGACTATGTGACCGTCGACCGCATACTGCCTACGACTACCTCAGGTATGCTGGTCTACGCCGATTATGGAGCCTCTTACACCAACACCGCCAACTCGCTGTGGATTCCCTTGGCTGAAAAAGCCTACGCCCAGTGGAACCAGACCGGTAAGGAAGGCCGCGACGGCCTGAATGCTTACGCTTCCATCCAGGGCGGATGGATGGCCATGGTCGACGCCCAAGTGCTCGGCTACAACGCCACCGATTATATAATGACCAGCACTAACAAGCAGGTGGCCGTTAGCGCGCTTGCGGCCAAGAAGGCAGTGACGATCGGTACGCTCCAGTGGTCGGGAACTAATTTGGGCCTCTACTCCTCACACGCTTATGCGATCATCGGCTATAACGCGTCCACCGACAAGTTCACACTGTACAATCCCTGGGGTTCGAATCAGCCCGGCCAACTCACCTGGAGCCAACTCCAGGCGACCTGCAGCCAACTAGCGGTGGCCGACACCTCCGGTTCGACCCCGATTATCGGTGCGGTGGTAAAAACAGGATCGGTCAAAACATCACTTTCGTATCAACTACCCGAAATTGCCTCCGGCACGTCGCTTCGCGAATCCGCTGCCGCGACTCGCTCACAATCCGGTCTAGCACCGGCGGCCGCCCGCCGCGGTAATTTCTCTGCCGCGACCAGTGCGTCGCGCGCGCTTTTCGAGGTCTTGGGAAACAGTTGGGCGGTGCATTCACACCAGGATGATCTTGCCAGACCGGTACACGGTAGCCTTCCCGCATCCTTAGTCGACGCGACATTCGCTGCCGATGGCCAACTGTTGCAAAGTGAAGTTTTGGAAAGTGTCGTATAAGTTTTTGAAAACCCGACATTAGTTACAAAGTGACGGAGACGCGGCAGGCGATATGGAGGCGGTTCATTTTGCGGATTCAGAAAGGCGGGCGCGATAGGAATTCAACCAATTTTCAATCTGCTTATCGGGTCTCAGATTAATAATGCTACGTTGGGACGTGAGTTGTACTCCCGTCCCAACGGGCAAATCCGGGGCGGCAGTCGTACTGCCGCCCCAATTCTTGTAACTTTATTAAACTGAGACTCAATAGCCTGTGCCGTCTGCCCCTGAGATTTGGCGAGAACAATGATGCCTATAATACATCCTTCATTCCTCGTCCCTCTTCAAATCCTATCCAGCATGTCGATCCATCGGGCGAGTTCGGCCAACTCCTCTGCATCGAGATAGCGAGGTTCGTCGCCCAGCTTCTTTGCCATGAGGGGGATATTCATCTCACGGAGCATGGCCAAAACCTTTTCGAGCGACCGGGCGGCCGGCGATTTTCCGCTCGCGGCTATATAAACCGCAAACCGATACTGCGGATCGTTTTCCGGTGGTAGGACCGTCAATGGGGCATCGACCACGGCCATGGCCCGAATTATCTCGCGGCTGCGTAAGGCGACAAACGATGCCAACGCGCCGCCGGTTTCATGACCGTGCACAACGACGCGCAGCGGATCGACGTTGTATTTATCGTCTATTTGTGCGATCAGACGATTGACCAGGTCCACGTCGCGGGGCGTCCATTTTTTGGATTCGCCCGACTTCGGCGCAGCCAAAATCAAATCGTAACGTTCGCAGAGCGGTTTCCAAGAAGCAACGGCCTTTGCCCAATCCAAGCCTCTGTCTCCATGCAACCAAACGACCAGGCCGTAAGGCGCCTTCGGAGTATAGTTCTCTGGCACATAAGCGAAGGCATCGTTGGGATACCCGGCGATTTTCAACTTGACTGAACCGATTTCCAGTCCCTTTACCTCGCCCTGTTTTTGTTTCTCACTGGCCGGAGGAAGCACGGCGGGCGGCGGCGACTGGCTCGAACTCCCGAGTGTCAATTTGCGATGTTCTTTTTTACCGTCATGCATAATTTCCAAATCCACGGACTGATCGGGCTGATATTCGAGCATGGCATCGATCAGCTCCTCGCGTTTATTGACCGCTTTGCCGTCAATAGCAAGGACGATGTTTCCAGTGATTATTCCGGCTTTGGCGGCGGGACCATCGGGGATAACATAGCGGATTTTTACACCCGCTTCGCCGCCGCGCATGGGCAGCACTCCCAAAAAAGGCGGCTTATATGCCGGGATTTTATCGGTCAGCGTTAATTCGCGCTGGAGCCGCTCTTTGCCGCGCAGGATAACCAGTTTGAGTTTATCGCCGGCGTATCGGCGGTTGACTTCTTCGCGGAACTCGGCCGACCGGCCGATCTTGCGTCCCTCGACTTCGACAATCCGGTCGCCGGGCTTCAATCCGGCCTCGGCGGCAGGCGATTTCAAGCGGCAAACGGCAATCACCGGTTCTGAAATGTAAATGTTTTGCGACTGCATGCCCACGCCGACAAGGCCCTGACGGAGGTCTTCGCCCTTTTTCAAGCGGGGGAGGATTTTTTGAATGTGATCGGCCGGAATTGCAAAACCGATGCCCGAGTCGTACCACTCGTACCCGGCGACTTCATCGGCCGATTCCGGCGAAAGCGGCACGATCACCCCCATCACCCGGCCGCGGATATCGACCAGCGGCCCGCCGTAATTGTTGGGCGAAACCGAGGCGTCGGTTTGAAGGGCCTTTCCCCATATCCGGTCTTTCGCGCTAAGAATCCCCACGGAAACGTTGGGCCGGTCGCCCTCGAACGCGCGCCCCAGGGCAATGGCCCATTGACCCACGCGCATCGCCGAGGAAGGCGCAATCTCGCATACCGGCAGCGGTTTGTCGACGTCGATCTTTAAAAGCGCGATCATCCGCACGTGGTCCGTGGCCACTAGTTTGGCCGGCTTGCGCGTGCCGTCGGGCAGACGGACGAGAATCGAGGTCGGCTTGTTGCTCAATCCAAACGCGCTGGAAACAATGTAACCATCCGGATCGACAATCAATCCCGTGGTCGAACCGGCCCCGAAGCGCACGTCTTCCACCTGTTCCAATCCGCCGATGGTTTCAATGCGCACCACTGAGGGCGCGACGCGATCGACAGCATCCTTTATGGCTTTTTGTTCCAGAGAATCCAAATCCTCGGCCGCCGCGGCAACGGAAATCATTGCAAGGCATACAAGACCCAATACAACCGCGGTTACAAAAACTTTTAACATGCCCACGACAAGTGTGGGCATGGCACCCGGCGATATAATTGCCCTCACCCTAACCCTCTCCCGACCGCTGGCGCGGTGCCCGGAGAGGGGACTTCTGTAATTTTCAATTTTCAATTTGCAATTTGCAATTAAATGTTTCTTAGTCATGGCGTATCTTTCTTCGGCGCCGATTCGGACAAGGTGAATTCCATCAAATCCTGGCCGCGCAGCACCGTGATCTTAACCGAATCGAAGGCATCGACATATTCAAGATCCGCCCGCAAGAGCTTGCACGACTGAACCAACCGCTCGCCTAAAAGTACAATAAGATCGTCGGGCCGGAGGCCGGCCTTTTCGGCGGGCGAACCCGGGCGGACTTGTTCGACGTATGGCGGAGTCCGTTCCAGCACGTCCGGAACAAGCACGATGCCCAAGACCTCCAAAGCAAGCGAATTCGGCGGCTTGCGGTTCGTGTCGGATTCGCGTTGGGCAACAAATTTTCCGCTCCGTATTGCCTGGACTGAAGGGCGAAGCTCCTCCACCGGAACCGCGTAACTAAGCCATGTATCGTTCATCGAATTTCTCAGTTCTTTGCCCAGCATGGCCAGCAGTTCTCCTCGGCGGTTGACCAAAGCCCCGCCCGCGCTGCCCGGATTGTTCGTTTTTGCATCGAGCACGTATACCGGACCGCGATAGGGAGTTTCAAACGCCCCGCGCCGGGCTTCCAATTTGACAAGCGCCGAAACTATGCCGTGTTGCACGCTTGCCGGTTCGTCACCCTGGGCCACGTTGAAAACATTGCTCAGCGCCAGCACTTTAGAGCCTACCTCCGCCTTGGCGGCCCGATCAAGATCGAAATAAGGCAGATCATCGGCATTTATTTTCAGCACGGCCGCTTCCAAACGCGGATCGGCGCCTAGGAGTTTGGCCTCGAATTTCCGGCCGTCGGCCAGATAAACGGTAATGTAATCAATGTCGAGCACGTAACTATAGGCGGTGAGAATATGTCCTTGGGGCGAAATCAACATGCCGCTTTGATAAGCTTCCAGGCCGCGGTATCCGCCCGCGCCGTAGATCTTCACCATCTTTGCCTGAACCTGATCGAGCGTGCCGGCGGTTTCCACAAGGCTCCCACCCGCGGCGAATGCAACAAAAGCCAGAAATAACAACAGGGATGCAAAGGCCGCAAAGCGCGCGGCGCAAGTGCCGCGTCTAAACGATGAAGAATTCGTCATCATGTTGAAGGATAATAGTTGCCTCATTAGATGATATGCTAATTGAAATAGATTATTTATCGGCGGTTTTTTCAAATTGAAATTCATTGATTGTAAATGTTCCGAAAACTTCGTCTCCATAACGCACTTCCATGCGGCCGGGCAGGATGCTGCCGTCTACGTCGTGATATTGGGAAAAATATACCTCGCACGGGTCGGCGTCTTCATCGGGAAACATTTCCAAGGCCAGCAGATTGCCTTCGGCCGGATCGAAGTAGAAGCGACATTCCAGGCCTTTGTACGTGCCGGTGATCACATCGGCCAGGCCTTCGCGCCCGGCAAGCGGCGCCGCACCCAGATAATACACATCGCCGAAACGCAAGACACCTTCCACGGCCAGTCGGCGCCAAAGATACAATGCTGGTAAAAGTCCGCCGCTATGGGGCGGATTGAGCGATGAACCGGAATCGTCGCTTGACTTCCATTGCGATTGAATCGATGGCCCCCTAAGCTCGGCCCGGCCGTCGCTTATTTCGATGTTGAAAGTTCCGCCGTTCGGCAAACTGCCCGACAACGACCACGGCCCGCGCCGATCGGCAAGACGGCATCTGCCGTTCCAAACCTTCCAGACCCGCTCTTGGTTCAATTTGTTGAAGTAATAATTGGCATATCCCCGCTTTTCGTGATAAGATTTTTTCACAATATCGGGCATCTCCGCCGCGGACGGCTGTGCGGCGGCCGGCCGGCGGCCGCCGGGATCAAGTTTTTTCGGGCCGTTGGGCTTTTCGCCGGGTTTGGGTGTTTTAGGATTGGGCTGTTCGTCCGGCGGCGGCAGCGGCAACGGCTCCTCGGACCGATGACTTTCGGTGGCTTGCAGTAATTCTTCCTGGTGATGCAAAGGCGGCAAACGCACGAGTATATCGTATCGCTTGCCGTCCCGTCGATAACTCAAGGGCACGCGCCAGCCCTTGGGTAAAATTCCCAATGTGTTTTTAAACCCGTTGGCCGTCGAGACCGGACGGCCGGCAAAGCTCACGATTTCGTCGTTGTCGCGTAAACCGCGGCGGAAGGCGTCGGATTGTTCCAAAATTTCGGCCACCACAACCCGGCCTTCCTCGTCGGTGATCACCCGGGCGCCAAGCGTGGCATGATCGACGATCCGCCCGCTTTTTAAATGGCCCAGAAAATTCTTTATTTGGTTGATCGAGATGGCATAGCCCACGCCTACGCTGACCCGGCCGCGTTTATCGAAGGAACATCGGCCGTTGATGCCGATCAAACGGCCCTTGTCATCGAAAAGCGGCCCGCCGGAATTGCCCGGATTGATCGAGGCGTCGGTTTGCAGGCAGTCGGTGTATTCCAACAGAGTGGCGGATGGGAATTGGTAGCGATGCACTCCCGAAATAATGCCGTATGTGACCGTGGGCTGCAAATTGGTGGACAACAAAAACGGATTGCCCATGGCCAAGACGCCGTCGCCCGGGCGGACTTGATCGCTGTCGGCCGTTTCGGCAAAGGGGAAGTCGTCGCGGCCCAAGAGTTTTATAAGTGCGACGTCGCCCGTGGGATCCAGCCCGACCAGCACGGCGTCGTACACACGTCCGTCGGACATGCCGCATTTCATGGCCGCTCCGCAGGGCTGCACCACGTGGAAATTCGTGATCGCATAACCGTCGGCCGAGATTACCACGCCCGATCCGCCGCCCTGGCCCTGCAACTCGAAGATCGACAGCACCGCCGGCCCGGCCTTCTCGATTACGGCAATGCGCCGGGCTTCAGCGTCGAACACGGCTTGATCGGGCGCGGCTATGAGTGTGGAAAACGTTCCCAGAACACATATCCCGATCATTATACGAATTAATGTCCGGAGTCCCGGCATCGGCATGTTTCGCTCGCGGAGAATTTTAACCGGCAGCCGTTTCATTTTATGATTCTCGCGTTGCACAGATCGAGGTGATCGCCAAGGCTCGCCCGGTCGCCGAAATCTACCAGAATGATCAACTTCCGCACGCCGGTCAGGTCCAGATCGATTGTCCTAGGCGCATCGGTTCCGGAGACGGGCATATCCAGTAGCACGTCATTGTCGCCGCGGATCAACAATCGCACATTTCCCTGAGGACGCACCGAGTCGTCTATGCCGGCGACGGCCTTAAAACGGGCGAAGGAGCCGGGCAGGCGGTAGACCATTTCGGTTCGGCTGCGGATTGCAAGCCCCTTGCCGTATTCGCTCCCGGCCAGTTGCAGGGAATTGGATTCGAAATTGCGGTCCTGGCGAGGAGCGTACAATTGTTCCATCGAGGGCAAGGTTTTTGCCATATTGAAAAATGGCGTCCAAGCGACGGATTCGGGCTTTAGATCGCTGAGATACACGATTTTCCCCTGAGAGAAGTCGATCGACGCAAGGATTTCAATGGGGCAGGAAAGCGTCAAGCCCGCGGGCGTGGTCCACTGTAATTTTTTCTCCAAGGCAATTTTGCTCACCTGCCAATGCGAGCCGAAAACGTCGGTAAGGCGGCAAATCGGGCCGGGCCGTGCTTCGCCCGACGGATGTCGATAGACAAAGGCGTACACCTTGGTGCGATTGATTGGCAAATCTTCGCCGTCGGGTTGGAAGCGAACAACGTCGGTGTTTACGTCGCCAAGCACGCCTTGATGATAGTCGAGGTTATCGCCTTTGCGCACCACGAGTACGTCGCCGTCGAGTTTAGCAGTCAGTATCCGCGACCATTGGCCGGCCAGGGCTTCAGATATATGCTGCAATCGCACGTTGCGGATCGATCGGGTGGGCGTTTCCAGCACCTCATCATTAAGCAGCGTGATCGCGGCCCGGTCGCCCCGGACGGTGTATTGTCTGGCGACAATCGTGGACCCGTCGGTCAGTTCGATCCAAGCCCCCGGCGGCGGGATCGATGCGGCGGGTTTCTGTTTGAGCGACACATTCAGCAGTTTTTCGGTTTCCAAAAAGACCTTGCCCGCGGTTGTTTCCACGGTCAACCCGTCGGCCGTTAATTCAGCCAACGTCCCGGAGACGATCCGGTCGTCGAGCGTTTGCACTTCAAACGTGGGCGACGCGCCTGTCATAAATAAACAAAAAAGAATTTGCCACATGTTAGTTTTCAGTTCACAGTTTTCAGTTCACAGTTTTCAGTTCACAGTTTTCAGTAGGGTGCGTGAAACGCACCATCATCCATAGATTGCGGTGCGTTTCACGCACCCCACAAACATTCACAACCACGGAGTGTTCATCCTTCATCCCTCATCCTTTCCCTATTCACTGCCATCCGAGGCAAGTTTTTTAAAGTATTGTTCGATAACATCGCGATAGTGTGAAGGAAAGTCGCGGCCGATTTGTTGCAGGGCTTCTTCGCGCTCCTTGGGCGGGAGATTGCCCCAGTCGCTTTCCGACCCGATATCGCGCTTGGTCACGTCGCCGGGTCCTTTTCCGCCCATGGGCACGCTATCTTGGGCCGGACTGGTCGGTCGCAGCGTATTGCCGCCGCCGGAGGATTGCTGCTGTTGTTGCTGCTGATCTTCGATTTGTTTTATGAGCTTGTCGAGCGATTCGATCACGCCGTCTTCGACTTTGCGGACTTTCGGACCGGTGCGGCCAAGATCCAGCCGGCGGCGGATATCGTCCATGCGCCGGGCGATATGATCGAGCGAGTCCTGCTGAAGGCCGTCAAGGTCGTCGCGCATCAGCCGGGCAACCGCGACGTATCGCCGAGGACTGGTCTCGGCCCCCTCGAGCAATGCATCCAGCGTTTTCAATCCGGACTGCTTTTCCAACAGTTTGTGATAGACCACGCTTTGATAAAAGAGCAATGTTGCCGGAGCGGCCGCGTCGGATGGCTCCAATCCCGAAATCTGCTGCCGGGCTTCTTCAAATAACATTTCCTGGACCAGCCACCTTGCATAGAACAACCGCATGTTACATGCAACAAAAGGCGGGGTCCGCGGATCGGCGAGCCATGCTTGATCGGGCAATATCATGCTGGCGCGCGGCTGCGAGCATAAAGCCGCCAACTTTTCCGCATTCGAATCGGCCAAGGCGAACGTGGCCGCCAGATGCGCGAGAAGTTCTTCTTCTTTTGTTTGCTCGGAAGCGCCGGCCCAAATTTCCTCGGCCTTTGCCCAAACCGGCTGATCGACGTTCCTCTCTTTAAGCCACTCCATGGCTTTTGATTTAACGGATTCCACGGACGGGGCTTTCCACCGCGGTGTTTTTGCCGCCGCATCGGACGATTGCGCAACCGCCGACGCCGTACCCAACAGCGCTTGAATAGCAATAATAACCACGCTCATCAATTTGCACCCAAATACTACATTCATTCTGTTTTCCCCGACGACAAATCGTGCGTTACCCGATAGACCCGCTGCTGGCGCTCGGCAAGACGCTTCAGTGCGTCGACCAGTTCGGCATTTTCGGCCTGTTCGCCTTCCACGAG
>JBEKGL010000122.1:0-13910 GCA_050012815.1 Thermoguttaceae bacterium | reverse complement strand
CTTGGCCGGCCATGTTACGCGGCATCTGGGGCGATGACGAACGTTACAAAATTCAATACTGGACCGACGTGCCCCATGAATACCTGTGCGGCGACAACGCCCGCTGCGACGCGGACGGCTACTACTGGATCATGGGCCGCATCGACGACGTGCTGAACGTATCCGGCCACCGGCTTTCGACCATCGAGATCGAAAGCGCGCTTGTCAGCCATCCGGCAGTGGCCGAGGCGGCGGCAGTCGGCCGTCCCCACGACGTCAAAGGTGAGGCCGTGGCCGTGTTCGTTACCTTATCGAACGGCTTTGAAGCCAGCGAGGATCTGCGCAAGGAACTCAAAATGCACGTGCGCAAAGAGATCGGCGCATTGGCCGTGCCCGACGACATCCGCTTTACCACGTCATTGCCCAAGACCCGCAGCGGCAAGATCATGCGTCGGCTGTTGCGCGACATCGCCGCCGGCAAAGCCACCGTCGGCGACACCACCACGCTGGAAGACTACAGCGTGCTTGCACGGTTGCGCACGGAAGAAGAATAGACATAAAAAAACGTAAGGGTGACAATTCATCTGTCACCCCAACGTGAAAAATCACCACGGCGACACGGAGTTCACGGAGAGAGTTTTTGCCCGGTCGCTTGCGACCGGTGCAAAAAGCCGTAATCGAATACAAATACGGGCCGTGGCAAGCAACCATATTATTTACAGTGCATTTTCAAGACTCCCACCCCCTTTATCCTCAAATATCCTTGGAGGTCGTGGTGATGAGTGGTTTCAGTCTCGACCAATTTGGGCCTCAGCCCGACAAGGGCGAGCGGGCCAAAAGGGGAGCGTCCCCATCGGCCCCTGCCGATGAGTTCAACTCACCCACCGGGAACCAGTTACAGGCCGTCGGGACCGTGGAGCCTATATGCCCTTACTGTTCCGCGGTATTGAAAAAGAAGCCAATTGCAAAGACAAAGTGCTGGTCGTGCGGCAACTTCATGTATGTGCGAACAAGGCCGCTAGATAACCAAAGCATCTCGGTGAGGGAAGATCAACTTGAGTTGGTTCAAGAACAGTGGGCAATTCACTATGGAACGCACGCGCGGTTCCTTGCCGAGCGCCGCAGGAGAGACGAGGAGACAAAGCTCCTCTCGCAAAAGTTGGGGCGGGAGCCAACTCACGACGAAGTGGACTGGTCGCGATTGGAAAAAGATCTTGCCGACCATGCGGCCCGCGCCAACTGGAGTTCTTATCGGCGGGCAAGGTCTAATATGGGTGACATCCTCAGAAAGGGGCAAAAATGGCAGGAGGCACTGATGACGTACCTGGAGGTGGCCTACTTGGACCTGAACGAGCCCCGGGACCACGACGCACTATTGTCGTACCCTGTTCCCCAGGAGGAGCAAGAGGAGAGGGCCTACTTGGAAAGCTTGGGTTCCAAGAGACCTGTGAGTGCTTGGGCGAAGGAGGTGCAAAGATGGTGGCCGAACCTGCCGCCTGAAACCGAAGCGTTGATACGGAACCTTCCGCCTGATCTTCAGGAATCGATGCGGCGAGCAAGTCTCATGTTCGCGGGTGATCCTGGCAAGTTGACCGACTTCATCCCAACGGTCCCTTCGGTTCACAACCTTGCATGTAAGCTCGGGTATGAGTTGCGCGAGGTGAAAGAACGATTCTATCCAATAGCCGAACGGCAGCACAACTTGCTCAAGCTTCCCGTTAGCCCGTCCGAAGCGTGGCAAAAGATTGCGGAAGTGTTGTCTTCGGAGGCGGAGCGCTTGGCGTGGAACTCTCCAGCATGGCGGCAAAAGATCTGCGAAAGATCGCTTCCGGACGGAGGAAAATGCGGGACGGGCGCCGACAGCAAGGTGTCCCTTACTCCGCAAGCGCAGTCACCATGCCAACCCGGTATCATGTCGAAGGAGGTTAAGGTTTCGTGGGTGCCGACGATGAAGAACCTTACTAAACACGAGCAGTCCGTGGAATTGCTGTGCCAAAAGTGCGGCATACCGCTCGAAATCGACCCGAAAACGCGAAAGCGGACTGCAACGTTCACCATCAAGGACGCATCATATGCGAAGCGATTCCTGGGATTGCAGTGGATAGCTCCGAATGGCAATGCCGTCGAGGACGCATCAGACGCACGGCGATTCCTGGAGTTCTTGTCCTTCGCGCTCCGATGGAAATCCACGTCGGTGACCCTACCCACGGGTGAACTGCGATTGCGCGACCTGCATGGGCTCACGTTTTGTCGCGTTGTAGACTGTTGGGTCTCGCATACGGGCAGTCCCGACTACTGCTCAACGGTTCCTCCTGGGAACTACCCGTCGCACCAGATCAGTCATTGTCCATGCAAACTGGTCCACCGTTACGCCGGATTTTCACCCGAAGTCCCTGCCGTTGAAAACCGCGCTGCCTCGCCCACATCGGATGTTTCCAACTTGGAGCCTGAGTGCGAAGACGATGAGGAGGCGTTTGCGACGTGGTGCTGGGAATGTTCTCAAGAGACCGCGCCCGGGCGGTGGCGGCTCGACAAAAATGCGGTTCGCCGAATCGTGACGAAGACGCTGGCAGAGAATCCCATCGACGTGTGTCCGCAATTCGACGCCCAAAGGATAGTGTCTTGGCTCGACAACCTTCCGGACGAGGTGGTGTTTACCGAGGACGGGTGGCTCGCTATTGAGGTGGAGACTGGTCGCCTGGAACAGGAGATCAAGATTATCGACGGGCTCCCAGTAGTCTCTGAGGAGATAGACGCCCGACTCGAAGAGCTTCGCCTTCATCCCCTTCGCCGCTGGGTAAAGCAGGGCTCCGGGTTGCCGTGGTAGCCCAGGGGCCCGAAGTGAAGGCTGCCAGCCTTCGCCAAGAACCGCAGTCTCCGTGGATTACTGACCTCTCGAATCGGGTGAATCAAGATGAAAATTGAACTTGTCGAACTCACGCTTCCACTTCCTACACTGGAAAGAATCTGTACTGACTGTGCAAGGCTGGTCGGACCACAGGACCAACCCGTCGAGGAAATCCTCACGGCCGTGTCCGAGTTCATTTTTGTCACGGAAAAACGCTTTGACGAGGTGATTGAGTCCGCTATCGGCTCAGTAGGACAGCCGATACCGACAGCAGACGATAGGAAACCAATCCGTGCGGGTAAGGCAATTTCCAGTAACGGGCCTGGGGGCATTGTTACCAGTAGAGTATTTATTCGCGAAAGTATTGTAGTCCCTATTGTTTACTATAGTTGTCAGCCACAGGATACAGTCGAAGAGTGCCGTTACGTTATTAGCCATGAGATTGGACATTCGTGGGACTTTTTTATACGACGGGTTGTTCCGCCTAAAGAATTAACAGACGACGAGAGGCATATTAAACCCTTTCGGATTCAGACCGCAGCCGATTATCACTCGTTACGGCTTGGATTCGAGGTAGCTGCATGTGTCAATTCAGTCCGTGCGGTTTCTAAGGAACTATTCTCCCGGAGGTACAAGTTGACTCGGGACAGGGTTTGCGAGTGTAAAGAATTTATTGAGCGTGAACTTGGAAAACTGCGAAGTGAAGTAGTTGAAGCGAGAGAGGCTTCGTACCTCGTCAACGCAGCGCTGTGGAGCGTTCTCGCCGAATGCGCCAAGATATTTGCGACCATGAGCGCGAATACCCGATTGTCAGATGGCTACAGACACCCGTGGGTTGATACGCCGTGGGAGAACGTATTGCGCCGCCATTTGGAGGTTGTCCGAACGTTAGTGAACAGCTACCCTCATTGGCCCGCAGATGCCATGATGCCAGTTCGAGACGTGTTGCGAACGTTGGGGACAGAGTTATTCAATTGCCGGTTTGTCGAAGGTGAAAGCGAGGATCATGTGGTAGTGTATGGAGCAGATTAAGGGATAAAGGGGGATATCAGGAGTCGGGAGTCTTTTGTATTGACAAGAACAAAGATTTTGAGACAAGATTCATGTCTTATATTCACTGCCCCGAATGCGATGCGGTTAGAGAGATGGACATTGCGGCGTGTTCGGAGTGCGGGCGGTGCGCGAATTGCGGGGAAAAAGTCGCCGAAGGAGTGCAAATTTGCCGGTGCGGTTTTCCAGAGGACGAAAAACTTGTCAAGTGGATCAACACTCGCTACGGCATCGCGGATGAATTGGTCGAAAAAGAAAAATCAAAATGGCTAAGACGCAAAAAACTGGAACCGATTAAGCGCGCCGGGCGGATGCTGCTCTTGGGCTTGTGCGTCTTTCAGGGTGTAATCACCGCCAGGCTGATAATGGCCGAGTCGAACCAGTTTATCCAGGTCGTGCTGGGTCTGCCGGTGGCCTGTATTCTTGTACTTTTATACTGGGTTGCCTTTCATGGCATGGGAAGAATTTTGCTCTGGACCGCAAGGAAAATAGGGATTAGGGATTAGGGATTAGGGATTAGGGATTAGAGATTAGAGATTAGAGATTAGGGATTGGGGATTAGAGATTGTGGATTAGAGATTAGAGTGTTCTCTCGCTGGAGCATGGGAACAAAAATAGCCTACTCCCTACCATCTAATCCCTAATCCCTAATCCCTTTTATTACAGCGTACTTCCCTTTAAAAAGTCGAGATTGGCTGTAAGCGGAAACACGCCGTAGATGCCGCGGGTGAAAACCAGGTTGATGAAATCGTCGGCCTGTAGGATGGGGCCTTTGGGGACGATGATTACGTCGGAGTCGTCGATCCAGATTTCGCCCTTGGGGCAGGGATGTCGTCCAAACAAGGCCCCTTCCAGGTTAATCATGGTGGCCAACAGGCGCCAATCGTCGCCGCGGCGGAAAACCACTATCTGCCGCAAATTCGCGCCCACATTCCAACTGCCGGCCATGCTAATCGCTTGAATTGCGGTGGTGGGGCCGGTCAACTCGAAACGGCCGGGCGTTTTCACTTCGCCCAGCACGTACACGTAGCGCGGCGCACGCTGCGACAGTATGGGAATGATCTGGATGCCTTCGATATCCTGCCGATAACGCTCGTTTATTTCATCTTGAAATTCGGTGAGCGTCAGGCCTTGTGCCCGGACCGACCCGATGGCGGGCAGCGATACCGTGCCCTCGGGCGTGACGCGGACTGCTTGGCTTTGCGCAGGTCTTCCAGTTTGGAGTTGACCTTTAGCGGCGTGACGGTAATGGAGGGGACTTTGTAGTATTTTTTGTAGAGCTCATCCAGGGCGTCGCGGAGTTGGGTCACGGTGCGTCCGGTGGCGTGGACCTGTCCCAGCAAGCGCAGGGTTATGGTGCCGTCGGGCTGGATCAAGAGATCGCGGTTGAGTTCCGCATCGGTGAACGACTCGATGCGGATTTCATCGCCCACGTTTAGCTTGTACGGATCGGGCGTTTCCTCCCGAGTAAGGCGGTAGGTCATGTCGATTTGGTCGTCGACGCGCAAGCGGTACTCGGGCACGTGTGCAAGGCGTGCGTGCCCGACGTATTCGCCCTGTGCGTAGGCCTGCCAATCGATCATGCGGGCCGATTCCCAGCCCGGGCAACAGCCGCAGTAGCACTGGGAACAATCGACCGCGCAAATATTGCATGGGGCGGCCGGGCCGAGGGCCTGGCACAGCCGGATAGAATTGGGCTCGTACGGGGTGAATAAGGCTACGCGCGCCGCTTTAATGTCGGCTTGGCGAAGTCCTGCCGAAGTGGCCACACCCGCTCGAGCCCCATCCAGTTTCCGTCCTTCCCAACTCATTCCACCCCAGACGGTTGCCGCAATACACGCCAAGAATCCGGCGAACAATGTGGCGCATACCCGATTGCGAACCGTACTGTTTCCAATGGCAAAATCGGATCGTTCAGTGTGATATCGCATGGCAGTTATCGGTTTTCAGTTATCGGTTTTCAGTTATCGGTTTTTATCGCGAAACCGCAAGCGGTTCTTTTCATCATTCATCATTCATCATTCATCATTCATCATTCATCATTCATCATTCATCATTCATCATTCATCATTCATCATTCATCATTCATCATTCACACTTCCGTCTTATCTCCGAGCATCGTAGGGTGTTTTGGAGATCCATCCGGTGGCGGCGGGCTGCAGGGCAGGCATGGGGGGAATAACGATAGGGGAAGTTTGCACCACATTGGCGTTGGTCGGCCTATACTGGTTCGATGCCGGTTGCAGGATTCCCCGTTGTGGAGCCGACGCGGACTCGGCTTGTTGCAACAATGGGTTGCCTGAAACAGCAGGAACGGGAGGCACTCCCTGCCGGATCCCGGAAGGATTGGATGTCTGGGCAAATGTGTTTTCATCCACCCAGGATACCTGATCTCCAGTGCCGACGAGCATATTTTGCCGGCGTGCTTGTTCCATTTGCAGGGCGATTACAACCTGTTGTTGGGCCTGTCGGGCTTTATCGATGCGTCCCAA
Organism: Thermoguttaceae bacterium; assembly: GCA_050012815.1. Taxonomy (GTDB): domain Bacteria; phylum Planctomycetota; class Planctomycetia; order Pirellulales; family Thermoguttaceae; genus JBEKIK01. The sequence continues at coordinate 7,541 of JBEKGL010000122.1, read as the reverse complement.
ATGTTCGTAGACCACGGCCAGGTTATGCCACACGCTCGATTGCTTGCTCAAGGAAAGACTATATTCCAGCATTTTGCGGGCGTCCTCGTAGTTGCCGTTGCGGGCGAGCATCGCGCCCAGATCGTTGGCCGCCATGAAATTTTGCGGGCAAACCAACAGCGCCGCCTGATAAAACACGATAGCCTTGGGTCCGGCGGCCTTTGTGCCCGGGCCTTTTCCCTTTGCCAATTCCTCGTGTAATTTTCCCAGGGCGTGCAAGGCCATCGAGCCGGCCACCTCGTTTCCCTCGGCTTGGGCAAATTTTTCCTGGGCAAAGGTGAAGTAGCTTTTCAACGCCGTTAGTGCGGTGAGGGAGGCGATATCGGCGTCTTTCAACACCGGGGTGCCGTGACCGGCGATTATGGCGGAAAGATCCAGATCGGCTTCCAGTCGTGAGCCGCCGGCAAGGAAATCTTCCGCTTCTTTCAAAGCCGTCAAGGCGGCCGCCAACGACTTGCCGTGGATTTTCGACTTTGCATCGGCATCCAGGCCTTGCGCGAGCAAACGCAAGGCGGCCACGAATTCCGACCGAGCCGCAAAATAGGCTCCACGGCCGGCCAATTCCAAACCGTGGCGGGTTTGCCGGTCGGCCTGCCGGGCGATGGATTCCAACTGCTCCGAACGGACCGGTAAGTCTTTTATAGCCGACTTCTCGGATGATAAAGGTGTTAATAGAGGTTCCGTAGAAGGGTAGAGATGTTCCCAATCGGTTGATGGCGATTCGGAGCGATCATTCACGGTCATACTTTGGGCGGTCGGGGCAGACTCCGCCGAAGATGCCGAGTTTGCCACGTCCTCGGACATCTTCGACGCGGGAGATGATTCCGCATTTTGCTCATCAACGGGCATTTCCTTTGGCGTCCACACCGGAGGAGAAGAATCGGCCGGTGATCCGTCGAAATCCTCCTTGGCGATCAAGCCGGAAGGGGGAATAGATGCCAATTCAGATTTCTCGGCGGCCGAACTCGGCTGTACTTGCACGTCGCTGGCAGGCAAACAGCGTGCCGAATTGCCCGCTGGAAGCAAATGCGGCTGCGATGCCTTGGCTCTTGCCGAATTGGAGGATGGCGTGGAATTGGCGCCAAGCTCGTTATCCGGGGTCCGTGAGCAAGAATATATCGATCCCAACCAAGGCAAGGCGACCAACACAAGCCCTACAATAAATTTATTCGATCCATTAAGCACAATCCGTACAAAACGATTCATCGTTGTCTCGTGTTCTTCCATGAATAATCGGTATTCCATTGTCAGATTGCCCGCCGATCTGTGCGGGCAGTTATCATTTTGACCGATCGGCCGATTTTTTCGGTTGCGCTGAAGAAAAATCGCCTTTCAAGGCCGCACTGAACATGGCCGGGCCAAACAGCCGTTAAATAAGGTTTAATTGGAACAGGGCAAGCGTTGTTAATGGTATATGCCTTTAAACCGGCCCATCGGTTTCCGGCGATTCGACCTGCAAATCCGGCCCGAAACATGCACCCCCCCAGGCTTGATCTTCTATCCGGAGCGGATAGGCTATTGCTATGCTTTTATTCAAGAAAAAATTCCTGCCCGCCATACGCTCCGGTCAAAAGACCCAAACCATCCGTGTTTGGAAATTTCGGCGGATGCGGCTCGGGCAGCGGAGTTACATCCCCGGCGCCGGATACATCAGGCTAACTAAGGTTGAAGAGGTGCAAATTGATGCACTTACCGACGACGACGCCCGGCCCGACGGCTTCGAAACGGCCGACCAGCTTCGCGGGGAAATCGCCCGCCTATACCCCGGGCAATTATCCAATGGCTATCGGGCGTACCGGATCGTCTTTAATCTGCTGCCGCCGGAAGAACAGGTGAAAAAAAGGTAGATGGTAGGGGGTAGATGGTAGATGGTTATCAGTTTATAGAATCTCAGGTAATGAATGTCGCGTCTTCGCCTCAGAGCCGGGCCGTGTCGGCCCGAAATTACCGGGGCGACACGCCCCGGCTCTGACTTTTCATGCGACATTCTTTTCCTGAGTATCAATAGCCGCGATCGGGCACCTACCGCAGGTTGGTCAGTGAGCGGTTGATAGGGCACCAACCAAAGGTTGATCGGGGAGCTTGCGACCTTCACAAATTCAGCATCCGCAGCACTGTTTCGGTCAGATCGAAGATGGATTGGGTAATGGCTTGCGGATCGCGATAGATGACCATTGCCAATCCGCCCAGGATGAGCAAACCGGCGAAAATAAGGACGAGTCCGCGGGGACTGCGCGACACTGTTTCCTGACTTAGCGCCCCGGCCAGTCCTTGTTCCAGGCGGCGCCATCCATGAAGATCCTGATTTCCGCTTACGGACTTTAGCGACACATTCCGCATGGTGCGGAAGTTATCGATGGAAAGCTGCACTGCCAGATTGGGCAACACCAGGCTGTCGCCGGCCCAACGCGCATCGCTATCCAGACTAGCGACCACCTCGGCCAGGATCGGCCGGAGCTTATCGGCGGAAATATTATAAATCACCAGCCTGGGACGCAACATCAGGATGCCCATGGCGATCGACAGGCCGTAGAACGTCAATACCATTACCCAGACGTAGGGTCCGTATCGCATCACCGATGCCTGGGGCAGGAATAACTCGAACGGCCCGACAATCAACATACCCGTTATGGCCAAGGCCAAGGCGGCGGCATCGCGCCCGCCGGAAACCAAAAGCGGCCGGCGCGACAAGTTGATCATTCCCAACAGCAACAAATATATAGCCGCCGGACCTAATGCCAGGGTTAATCGAAACGGGTCCATCAATGCCGCTCCAAGGATTGTCCACATACTTACTTAATATCAATACAAGGATAAAAAACCGCTTGCGGTTTCGCAAGCACAGGCATCCGCCCGCCGCCCGCGGTCCGCCGCCCACTCATCACTTTTACATTCCCCTTTTTGCCGGCGGTTTGCCGTTTCCGCGGACAGATTGAACGCGGCGGATTTCGGCGTGGAGCTTGGCCTGTTCGATAAGGCATTTTTGCCTTATTTGTCCGAAATGGTATTGGGTCGCCCAGATGTCGGCGCCTGCCAATAATGCCACCCAGATGACCAGTAAAAGCGCCGCCGCCCAATAAATGATGAAAAAAACTTGTGAATCTATCCACTTGGTAAGCAATTCGCCGGCAAAGATAAGCACCGCCAGGATGCCCAGCATCGCGCTGGTTTGTATGCGGCGGCGGAATTGGCGGCGATAGAAGTCGAGTTCGCCCGCGGCCAGATCGGCCAATTGCGCCCTGCGCCAACTCAGCACATGCCAATACATTAACCCCAAGGCGGCCGATAAGAGCAATACCGATGTGAGTAATGAAGACCAAATGTCCATTTAAAATTTTATGGGGTTAGTGCCATTGTCCACTGCCCACGGTCCGCTATTTCATCCGTTTTCTCCATGGCGGATGATTTTACCCTGGGCCAGGTAAATCACGTCTTCGGCGATGTTCGTGGCCAGATCGGCGATGCGTTCCAGGTTGCGGGAGATTGCCATCAGCCGCAGATATTGTTTGACGTTCTCCGGATTGTGTTGGATGCGATCCTCTATTTCCACGCGGAAGGCGTGCTTCATGGAGTCGATTTCATCGTCTCGGGCGCAAACATTGTGGGCAAGCGCGCTATCCATGTTCACCAGCGAATCAAGACTGTCGCGGAGCATGGCGTGCGTTTTCGACCACATTTCAGTAAGATCGAAGGTAAGCTCGACGGGCGGCTCGGCGGCCAGGCCCACGGCCTTCCGCGCGATATTCACCGCCATGTCGCCTATCCGCTCCAGATCGTTATTGATTTTCAAGGCCGAGATAATCAGCCTCAGATCGGTGGCCACCGGCTGGTGCAAGGCCAGTGTTTTTAGACATTCTTCCTCGATTTCGACATCGAGGCGATCGATTTTCAGATCGCGCTGGACGATTTCGCGCGCCAATGCCTCGTCGCGATTCAAAACGGCCTGTACCGCCGACTGGACCTGGTCCTCGACCAAGGCGCACAACGACAAAAGGGATTTTTTCAGCTTATCGATTTCCCGCTGCAAATGCACCGACATGATTCACCTCAGGTAAATTCCCCGCCGAATTGTTTTTCTGTTGTATTATACATATCCTTGATATTCTCGGCTTTGTCGGCCGGACAGATCAAGGTGGCATTCTTGGTATGGATCACGATCAGGTCCCGGCATCCCATCATGGCGATTAGATGGTCCGGCTCGCTGGAAGCCACCAGGCTATTCGAGGTTTCCGAGAATATGTGTTTTTCGGCGGCAAGGGAGTTGCCGTTTTCGTCGTGGGGGCAAGTTTGGGCAAACGACGGCCACGAGCCGACGTCCAGCCAATCCAGCGGCATGGGAATGGCGGCCACGCGGACTCCCGTCAGGCGCGAGGCCGGCTCCATAACGGCGTAGTCTATGCTGATTTTCTTAAGCGCAGGGTAAATCCGGGAAAGGACCTCATCGCGGTCCGGGGTGTCCCAGGCCCGGGCGATGGCCGTAAGGCCCGCGTAAACCTGCGGTTCCAAACGGCTGATGCAATCCAGCATCGTGGCGGCCGACCAAACGAACATGCCGCTGTTCCACAAATAAGCCTGCGGTCCTTTGCGGAAGTATTCTTCAGCCGTGGCCGGAGGAGGTTTTTCCTTTATTTGCCTTACGACGTACGCGCCGCCCGGTATCGAATCGCCCAGTTCCAGATACCCGTAACCGGTGGCCGGTCCGGTGGGAGCGATGCCGAAAGTGACCAGGGTTTGCGGATACTCCTCGACCAGTTCAAATCCGCGGTCGATGATTTTCTGAAATTCATCGGCCGGCTCGATCAGGTGATCGGCCGTAAGCACGGCAAACACGGCTTGGGGATCTTTGGCGGCCAAAACGGCGGCGCCTAGTCCGATGGCGTTGAGCGTGTCGCGGCCCATCGGTTCGCCCAGGAAATTCTCTTTTTCCAAGGCCGGCAAAGCCGCAAGGATCGCCTCGCGGTGCTTCATTCCGGCGCAGACGTAACGCCGCGAGGCCGGAATCAGCCCTTCCAGCCGCTGGAAGGAGATTTCCAACAGGCTCTTGCCGCCGATGAACGGGATGAGTTGCTTTGGCAAGCCGGCGCGGCTCATCGGCCAAAGCCGAGTGCCCGATCCGCCGGCGATTATCAAGGCATATCGCATAAACCTACTTTTTGTGCAATGCCATGTATTGATCGTAAATCCAGGCGTAGGTTTTTTCCAAGCCGTCGTACAGTTTGGTGCTGGGTTCCCAACCGAGCAGTTTTTTGATGAGCGTGTTGTCGCTGTTGCGTCCGCGCACGCCCTTCGGAGCGCTGAGGTCGTAGGTTCTTTTGAGTTTCACGCCGGCGATTTTCTCGACCATATCGACCATTTGATTGATGCTCACCAGTTCACTCGATCCAACGTTGAGCGGTTCAAGGACATCGCTTGCCAGCAGCATTTGGATGCCTTTCAGGCAGTCGTCGATGTACATGAAGCTGCGCGTTTGCTTGCCGTCGCCCCAGATGTTGATCTCATTTTTGCCGTTGACTTTGGCGTCGATAATCTTTCGGCAGATGGCGGCCGGGGCCTTTTCGCGCCCGCCGTCCCAGGTGCCGAACGGGCCGTACACGTTATGGAACCGGGAAACGCGGACCCAAAGTCCGTAATCTTCGCGGAAGTGGCGGCACATCCGCTCGGAAAACAGCTTTTCCCAGCCGTAGCCGTCCTCGGGCATCGCCGGGTAGGCGTCTTCTTCCTTCAAGGCGGTAACGTTTACGTCCGTCTGTTTGTCGGCGTTATAGACGCAGGCCGAAGAGGAGTAAAAGTATCTCTCAACCCCGACCTTCACCGCGGCCTGCAGCATTTGCGTGTTTATCAGCACGGAAAGCATGCACAGGGCCTTGTTGTTTTCGATAAATCCCATGCCGCCCATGTTCGCGGCCAGATTGTAAACCGTGTGCGCTTGCTGGGCGGCTTGCTCGCACGATTCCTTTAAATTCAGATCCAAGACGAGATTTTCCACGTCGTCGTATTTTTGATACCACTCGTGATAGGGCTTGATATCGATGGCGCGGATTTTTTTGTAACCCTGCCTGCGCAGATCGGCGACAAGATTGCCCCCGATAAACCCGCCGGCCCCGTTTACCACAATTAACTGGTCTTTCATGATTGTCTCCGAATATAAGGAACTTGTCTTGGAATTGCATACTGCCCCGCCGCGTATTCACGGCGGGCTATTGAGTGTCATGAAAAAAATGTCGGGATATACACTTGAACTTGTGGAAAAAAACTCCCGGAGCAAGCTCCGGGGCTAAAACAAAGAATACGACATTATTAACATGACATCAATAAATACTTAAACCACTTCCGCTCCGTTGGTGGCCTGGCATACGTATACGGCCGGTTTGTGGCCGGTTTGTTTTTCATACCCGCCGGCAGTGTGGCGGACAAAATCCTCGGCGTCCTGAGCCTTGATAAGCGCCATTGCGCAACCGCCGAAACCGGCCCCGGTCATGCGGGCGCCGTAACAAGCCTTGTGCGACCGGGCGTTATCGACCATCGCATCCAGTGCGTCGCTGGAAACCTCGAAATTATCGCGCAAATCCTCGTGGCTTTGGTTCATCAATTGGCCGAGAGTAACGGCGTCGCCGCGGCGCATGACCTCGGCGGCTTTCACGGTCCGTTCGTTCTCGCCGATGACGTGCAACGCCCGGCGCCGGGTGACGGGCTCCAAGCCGTCGGCCTCCTTGAGGAATCGTTCCATGCTCACGTCGCGGAGGGCCTTTACTTTGAAAAATTTGGCCGCGGCTTCGCACTGCGCGCGGCGTTCGTTGTATTTTGAATCGACCAGGCCGCGCCGAGTGGATGTATCGAGCACCACCACCGCCACGCCGGGCGGCAAGGGCACCAGTTCGGTATGCAAGTCGCGGCAGTCGATAAGCAAGGCGTGACCGGCCTTCCCGGCGGCTGAAATCATCTGGTCCATAATGCCGCAGTTCACGCCCACCCATTTGTTTTCCGCGCGCTGTCCAAGCAAGGCCATTGGGGCGGGTTCCCAAGGCAGATCGGATGCAACGGCGAAGGCCCTGGCAGTGGCCATTTCCAAGGCTGCCGAGGACGAAAGGCCGGCCCCCAAAGGCACGTCGCCGGCTAGCACGCCTTCCCAACCATTAAGCCGATGCCCGGCGTCTTGAAGGCTCCATGCCGTGCCCTTCAGGTATTCGATCCAACCGCTTTTGGTGTTTTTGAGCGAATCCAGGTCGAATTCGCCGCTTTCTTTATAGTCGATCGAATGAACGATCACCTTTCGGTCGTTGCGCGGCTCCAGGGCGATCCACACCGCCCGATCGATGGCCAGGGGAAAAACAAAACCGTCGTTGTAATCGGTGTGCTCGCCGATCAGATTCACCCGGCCCGGTGCACGGACGATCCACTTGGGTTTCCGGCCGAGTTTTTGCTCAAAATGCCGCTGAATGTCTTTTTTTTCGATTGCCATGAGAGTTTACGTAGAAAAAGGGTTTAGAAAGTTATCTGAAATC
>JBEKGL010000121.1:0-8868 GCA_050012815.1 Thermoguttaceae bacterium | reverse complement strand
CGTCTCGGTTTTTCTTAGTCGGAGATTTCTCGGTATTCGTCGCTTTTGACCTTGTAGAGTTTCCAGGAGCGAATGCCGCCGGCACGAATGAGGCATTATTGCGACTAGGGACAACGACTAACGCCCGGTGCCACTGCTGGCTTGCCCAGCAGTGCCTTCCTGCCAACAGTCCACCGCCTACTGCCCACTTTACATCTCCGTGTCCTCCGTGCCTCCGTGGTAAATCAATTTCTTTATGCTACTTACGGGACATCAGATGTCCAACAATTGCCCTTTTTCATGAAAAAACATTTCAGTCAAAAATGGCGAAAAACTCCCGAAAATACCAAAAATGGTCGAAAATGATTTTCCTCGCGCGCAACTTTTTTCTAGTGTGTTTGCCCCCATCGCTCTTCGCATCTCCTATTTACATAACGACTTGCTTCCAGCCCCCCATGTGGCTTTTCTGAAAAGTCTAATTCTGACTTTTCAGAAATAAATCATTTCCAAAAATCGCTTGTGGAAAAATTCCAACTCCTTATCCCGCAATACATTTGCGCGCACCGCAACCGCAGTCTTTTCACTGATATTTTCTAAGCACTAAAATGCCTAAAAAAGCGGCACCATAACCCCTTATTTTCCAACCCCTTCCGTCACCCGAAAATTGCAAAGAAATGCGATATCGCTTAGACGAGAAAAAACTCCTCACACACCATGAAAAAACTATTACTTTTTTCGCGCTTCATTAAGCATTATCCCCGAACCTGGAGCCAGACAAGAATGTCCGGCCTCCTGAACCCTGAACCCTGAACCCTGAACCCTGAACCCTTTCCACCTACCACCTACCACGAACGGGTATCTGCGATTGACCACCACGCCCATCACTTCGTTCTGGGCGTGCCACCCGTTCGCCTTCCAAAGTTGTTTCGAGAAATGAAGAAGCCCGCAAATGAAATTATGAAAATGCGGGCTTCTTCTATGTAAATCTACAGATCACTTTGCATGTTGTTACACAAAGCGTTGCATTTCATCTTTGCAAGCAAATTCAGTCTATATTATCTGCGCAAAAATGACGCTGTAGAATTAACCGATAAGTTCTCTCGAAAAGACGGTGCGTCAACCTCGTTATATGCTGTCCGTCGCAGTTGACTAACCATTGAAGGCGGCGTATCGGCCTTCGTTAAAAGCATTTTTCCCGATCCGTATTTATTCTATGCTTCGTTTCCAACTAGTCAAGGATTTTGCATAATAATCGAGTGTGTTTGGTTGAAAAAATTGGATTTTCGCAGATTCGTTCCGCTCCCCTGCGGGTCGCGGCTAAACCTAAGCAACCATGTCTTCCTGTTCCATTGCCGACAGCGGCATTCCGTGGCCGGGTTTATGGGCGTAGATGAGCCAGTAGGCGATGGGAATTACAAACAGCGTAAAGAGCGTCGAGGCGAACAACCCGAAAATCAGCGACCAGGCCAGACCGGAGAAAACCGGATCGACGATGATCGGCGCAGCGCCGAGCATTGCCGCGGCGGCCGTCAACAGGATCGGGCGTAGACGAACCACGCGGCTTTCCATGATGGCGTCGAACAGCGTTCGTCCCCGGGCCAGCGACAGGTGGATGAAATCGACCAAAATGATCGAATCGCGGGTCACGATTCCGGACAGGGCGATCATGCCGATCATGCCCGTGGCCGTGAAATAAACCGGATCGAGGTAACCGCCCACGGTTTGGGCATTGGTCATATTCAACAGCCAAAAACCCGGCATCACGCCCAGGATCGTAAGCGGGATGGCCAGCATGACGACCACGGGAATGGCGAACGATCCGGTTTGGGCAACCAGCAGTACGTAGATGCCGATCATCGCCGCGCCGAAGGCCAGTCCCAGGTCGCGGAACACGTCCAGGGTGATCTTCCATTCGCCTTCGCCGGCGAAGGCAATGGTGAAGCCGTTGGGAACAGCCCACTGGATTCCGCTTCCGTTGGCGAAGAAAGTACGGCCGGCCACGGGTCTCGGCGGCAGTTCATCGATCCAGCCGTTGCCGACGTGCGTCGGGCCGGGATGATCTTTGTCGATGTGGCGGATCGTCGAAAAAGGTTTTCGATCAACCTGCACGTCCACGACCACGTCGGCCGGCGGCCGCCCGGCCGTTTCGGCGAAAACGTAGGCCACTCGTTGCAGGTTTTTGTGGTAGATCGTCTGATCCACGCGGGCCGTTTCCCAGCGACCCAACTCGGCCAGCGAAACCAATTGGCCATTGTCACCTTTTACTTCCACGTGCGCCAGGTCCGAAGGACTGGTGCGCCGAGACTCGGGCACGCGCAGCTCGATCCGCAATGGATTACGCTCCGTATCGCTGCGGACCAGGCCCACGGCGTCGCCCTTCAGGACCGCCCGCAGCGTGTCGGCGATCTGCCTGGAGGAGACGCCGTTTAGCGCCGCTTTTTCCTTGTCGGTCACATAAGTAACTTTTTGTTGAGGCGCTTCGCGCACGTCGTCGATGTCGACCACTCCCGGCTCGACAGCCAGGCGGACACGCACAGTGTCGGCGGCCGATAAAATGTCTTCGTAACTATTGTCCGGCTGCCCGTAGACCTCGGCCACAATGCTGGCGATGACCGGCGGGCCGGGCGGAGTTTCCACCAGCTTCATCCGCGCATGGCGGCGATCAGCGATGGCCTGCAATTCGTTCCGCATCCGCAGACCGATGGCATGGCTCTGCAAGTTGCGATTCTTCTTGCCGGCCAGGTTGATCCGCACGTCCGCGACGTTGTCGCCGCGGCGGAGATAATAATGCCGCACCAGGCCGTTAAAATCCATGGGCGAAGCCAGGCCGACGTAACTGGTGTAATCGGCCACCTCGGGCACGTCGGCCAGGTATGCCTCGAATTCGCGCACGGCCGCATCCGATCGTTCCAAGGTCGTGCCTTCGTCGAAGTCCAAGACCAAGAGCAATTCATTTTTATTGTCGAAGGGCAACATTTTCAGAGGCACGCCGCGCATGGCGGCCAGCCCCATCGCCCCGACAGTCAGCGCAGCCATGACCGCAAGGAACAACAAGGCCAGCGAACGGGATTTTAAAAGCGGCGCCATCAGCGGATAAAATATCTTATAAAGCTTCGACTGTTTGACCGCGTCCATGTCGTGCGGATCATGATGTGCATGATCCGCGGGTCCGCCGGCCTTGTATTTGCGTCTGAGCATGTGATACGCCATCCAGGGCGTGATGGTGAATGCCACGGCCATGGACATGATCATCGTCACCGGCACGTTCAAGGCCATGGGCCGCATATACGGCCCCATCATCCCGGTTATGAAGAACATCGGCAGGAAGCTGACGATGACGGCCAGCGTGGCCGTAATCAGCGGGGGCCGAATCTCGGCCACGGCCTCCAGAACGATGCGGCGGGTGGCTTTTTTCCGCAGTGCGAAGTGCCGCGAGATGTTTTCCACGTCCACGATGGGGTCGTCGACCAAAAGTCCCAGCGAAAGGATCAATGCGAAAAGCGTGACGCGGTTGATGGTGAAGCCCAGCATCATGTTTACTGCCAAGGTCAACCCGAAGACCACGGGCACGGCCACGGCCACGATAAACGCCTCGCGCCAGCCCAAGCCCAAGGTGAGCAGCCCCACGACGATTATGACCGCCACGGCCAGGGCCTCGACCAAATCGTTGACTTTCTCATTGGAGGTGAGACCGTAATTTCGGGTGACGATCAATTCCATGTCACCCGGCACAATGGTTTGGCGTAGAGTTTCGGCCTCCTTAAGCACCGCATCGGCGACCCACACGGCATTGGCGCCTTTTTTCTTGGCCACTGCGATGGTTACGGCCGGGTCGGATTCACCTTGGGGACTGTCCCGATTTTCGCGCAGCGAAAATGGGACTGTTCCCTTTTGGTCAGTCTTTGCTTCTTCGCCGAGCACCGTGCCGGGAAAGAATTCATGTTTTGTAAATCCCCGGGCGGGTCCCCAGCCGTGACGAACGTAACTATCGACCTCCTCTGGTCCGTCCACCACTCGGGCCACGTCCTTGAGGAACACGGGCCGCCCGTCGGACACGCTCACCACAAGGTCGCCTAGTTGTCGCGGATCGTAAAAAGGCAGGCCCGCGTCCACGCGAATCAAGCGATCGTTGCGGCGTATCTGGCCCGCTGTTTTTTGAACGTCGGCCCCTTGGACGGCCTGTTGCAACGCCAAAGGCGAGACGTGGTACGCCGCCATCCGATCCGGCTCCATCTCGACCTGTACTACACGCTCTCTTCCACCGACCACGTATGCCCGCGATACGTCCTTCACTCCCGAGAGCCTTTGGGATATCTCTTCGGCCACGCGCCGCAAGGTCATGTAATCGGAAGTCTTGCCCGACAGCGTGAGCGTTACTTCCGGCACATCGTCGATTTCCACCGGTTTGACGATCCAGTCCGTCACCCCCGGCGGAGCGATGTCGAGATTCTCATCGATTTTCTTTTTGAGTTTGACCAGGCTTCGCTCGCGGTCCTCGCCCACGTAAAATCGCACGGTGATGACGGCCTGGCCTTCGCGGCTCATCGAATACACGTATTCCACGCCGTCAATCTGATATAGAATTCTTTCCAGCGGCGTGGCGACGAGTTGCTCGACCTCGGCCGCCGAGTGGCCGGGAAAATTCACAAAAACGTCGGCCAGCGGCACTACGATTTGCGGATCCTCTTCGCGCGGCGTCAATCCCAGCGCGGCCAGCCCCACTAGCGCGGCCAAAATAATGAGAATCAGCGAAAGATTCGAGTCCAAGAAGATTTTCACGATCTTGTTCGTGAAATGATGCTCCACCGGGGCCTGTCCCGATTTTTGTGCAACAAAAATGGGACTGTCCCCCTCGGGCTCCCCTTCGCGCTCCATCGGCTGTCCGGTATGTTCAGCCATGATAAGACTCCCGAGTCGAGTCCGCCGTGGCGGGCACGACGACTTCCTCGCCTTCGCTTAGCCCGGAGAGCACCTCCAGGTCGTCCTCGACTGGCCGTCCGGTGCGGATTGCCCGCCGGGTTGCCCGGCCGTTTTCCATAACATCCACCAATTCCAGTTGGCCCACGTTTCGCACCGCCCGGCGCGGAACGACCAGAATTTGCTCTTCTTGCAAGGGGATCTCGATTCGTCCGAACATGCCGGTGTATATGCCCGCCGGACAAGGACCAATGACCTTCACCTGGAACGACCGAGTGGCCGACTGCGACTCGGGCACGATCTCGCTAATGGTCCCGGCGCAGAGTTTTTTAAGTACGTCGATGCGCACGCCGATTTTCTGGCCGACCGTGAGTTGATGCGTCAGCGATTCGCGCACGGAAGCCACAAGCTGCATCTGTTTCGGATCGAAGAGCGTAAGCAACATCTGGCCGGGCGTAACCATGTCGCCGACGTCGATTTTCTTGTCGGTGACGATTCCGTCGATCGGGGAGCGCACGGTGGCCCAGTCCAGCATGGCCTGCATTTCTTTGACCGCCTCTTGCGTCCGGAGAAATTCGGCGGCCGAAGATGCGACTGCCGTCATATTTTTCTCGTACTCCTGTTGGCTGACGACATTATTCTTCCGCAATTGGGCGGAACGTTTTTCATCGCTGACGGCCTGGTTATGGACCGCATCGGCCGAGACGGCCGCCGCCTTGGCCTGCTGAAGCCTGGCACGCAGGTCGGTATCGTCCAGCCGCACCAGTATCTCGCCCGCATGAACGCTTTGGCCGGCTTTTAGATTCACTTCCACGACCCGGGCCAGGAGCTTCGAGGCGATGGTTGTTTCGTGCACCGACCGGATAGTGCCCACCGCCGACTCGTAAAGAGGCAGCCGGATAAAGCGGACCTTCGCGATACTGCCCGCGGGATTCCGGATTTCCACCCGCGATCTCTCAACCGCCGCCGGAACCTTCGCAGTGAATTTCCCGGCCAGCCACAACATGAGCCCCACCACGCCCGTCGTAAAAGCGAAAAAAACCAGTAGGCGGACGCTCCATCGCCCCGATTGCCTGAGAAGATTGTTGAAAGTCTTCATGGATCGCCTATTTTAAATCAATGAAAAAGTTGAATAGATAAGTCAACAATCAATGATTAGCCGGATTATCCGCATGTTGGTTTTTTTGGGTGACGCAAGGACGGAGTCCCAACCGGGCGAAGAACCAAACCATCGGGCACCAGTTCGTGAAGGCCGATTGCAGTAGATTCAACCCGGCAAAGGCCGTCAACAGCAGCCAGGCGGGATTGACGAAATAACCCAATCCCACGCTCGACAGTACTACTATTCCGGCCGCCAATCGTAATCCGCGTTCAATTGTCATGATAATCGTTCTTTCAGTAAACATTCAATTACATTGGAAATATATCTACAGATCGTAATATAACGATATATAATCAAAAATATTTTAGGAACAATCGCTTCCAAAACGGTTTTCGATACATTTCATGATACGCTCCACTGCCGGTTCGGAGACTTGATAATAAATTTTCCTGCCGTCTTGTCGGCGCGTCAGAAACCCGCAGTGCTGCATCATCCGCAGATGTTCCGAGGCCATGTGGCTGGGTATTTCACACTCATCGGCAAGTTCGCCGACCGTCAGTTCGCCCTGGAGCATAAGCTGCACCATGCGAAGCCGCACAGGATGGGCCAAAGTGCGCAGACATTCGGCGGCCTCTTGTAGATGCTTCATTTCAGTCAGTTTGATGGAGCGTGTTGCTTTCATATATACATTGTATCGGAATATCTCGATATGTCAATTAAACTTTTCCAATAAGAATATCTAAAACAATAACAAAAAATACGTAACTAATTATAGGAATAGATGTTATGGTGGGGGCCGCAGATATGATTTTGTGTGAATATTTTAGATAAATATTTAATTTCATTATCATCTCGTGTATGAACCAGGAAAATTTATATAATTAACCCTGCTGTTGAGTGGTATTTCATTGAACGGTCTTATCGTGAGGTTTAAATGGCACAAAAGAAAGAATTGACAACAAATCAAAAGATTGGGGCTATAATAGGCGCTGTGGTAGGATTAGTTATTTCCTTGTCCTTTGTAAATGGGTGGAAATTACCGTTCTTTGGTGATTCGGTCGAACAAAAGATCGAGAAATTTGCCAATGATACGAATAAGATTTTGCCAAAGCAGATTGATGCATTTACGCGATGGGATCGCGTTGAAGCAGGGCCAGGGAAGTCTTATTCTTACGTTTATACTCTGAGTAGGAAGCTGAGCGATCCAGAAAAACAGGATATAACAAAGAAAGTCACTGCCCGTGCGCTGGCTATGCCAGACATGCAAGCAACTTTCGCTGCTGGAGTTACGGTTTGGTATAAGTATTATGATGATGCAGGAAATATAGTACTTGCGTTCCCTGTGAAAAAGTGATCGGTAAGCAGCGCGATATAGTCTCCAGTCTGCGGACTAAAATTTATTGATGCACTTTCGTCTTCAGCCATTTATCCACGGCAGCGGCGGCCAGGCGGCCGTGGTTTATGGCGTGGACTACAAGCGATGCGCCCCGCACGGTGTCGCCGGCGGTCTTATCGCTATCGACTCCGCCAGATTTTTACTATAAGCGGACGCCTCGATTGAGGACATGGGCGGCGAAACTGGCGGTTGGGGGATGATCCAATGATTCCGCAGGAAAAAAGTGGATTTCAACTTCATCGCCGGATTGTTCTCGGATGTCCACGCCAAGGCGAACCCTTTCTTGAAAACCGAATTGACTTGCGTCTTCGATGAATGCGGCGACGTCGATGTCGCTAAGATCATCCGGAGTACCGCTAACCCGGGAACCGAATATATAAGCTGCTCGTACCCGGACTCGGCGGGCTACGACACGGATCGCTTCTTGGGCTTTTTCCTTGATTAGATCATTGAGAATAGCCATTCGACGACTTTCTCCGTTCGTTGAAGTGTATGATGAGCAATTTCAGGCCCTGCAAAAGCAAGAATGGTTTCGATTTCCTCAGGGTATCGCGATTGGATATAGTATTCGGAAAGTTCGCGCATCAGCAGCGATTGTTCCGCGTCGGGCTCCAGCCCGGCCCGCCTGACCAGTTACATAAGGTTATGAATTCGAGGCGGCATCTCACCAGTCGTCTTTGCAATCACTCCCTTGAGCATTTTTTCTACCGCTTGCTGACAGCAGAATAAAACGTAAACAAAACGGCCGCTCTGCAACATTGCCCGCGCGGTTTCTAGATCATAGTTCCCTTGTTCTGACCAGCGCCGGGGAATGTCGATGCCCATATATGCTCCTTATTATTCATTCTACTCCGAATTCCAGATATCACAATCCCCAGAATTATTATTGATATACGTTCGTTTTCAGCCACTTGTCCACGGCGGCGGCGGCCAGGCGGCCGTGGTTTATGGCGTGGACTACAAGCGATGCGCCCCGCACGGTGTCGCCGGCGGCGAATACGCCGGGCACGGTGGTCATCCAATGTTCGACGATCACGTTTCCGCGCCGGTCGAGTTGCAATCCGAGTTGATCTATCAAGCCTTCGTGCGCCACGTGCAAAAAACCCATTGCCACCAGCACCAACTCGGCGGGAAATGTGAAATCGGTGCCGGGCAGTTCCTTCATTTCCCAGCCCTTTGGACCGGAGACCCAATCGACTTCGCAGCCCTGTAGATTAGTGACTTGCCCATTCGTGCCCGTCAGGGCCTTGCTGAGTGCGCTCCAATGGCGTTGGCATCCTTCTTCCTGCGAGGAAGAAGTGCGCATGATTTTGGGCCAATTGGGCCAGGGTGTTTCGGGATTTTTGCCGTCGGGCGGGCGGGGTAGGATTTCCAACTGCCTGACGGATAAAGCGCCTTGGCGGATCGCCGTGCCCACGCAGTCGCTGCCCGTGTCGCCGCCGCCCACCACGATCACGTGTTTGCCATGAGCGTG
>JBEKGL010000120.1:0-8912 GCA_050012815.1 Thermoguttaceae bacterium | reverse complement strand
TTCGATTGGTTGATTGATACCAGATATATATGAGTCCGAAAACCGAATACCATCGGGATTGACCCAGCCATTAAATGAAACTAGAACAGGCCGGCCGGCGTCGATTTCGGCCTTGTAGTTGTTCCACATTGTGCCAAAATTCGTATTCATTCCATCTTGCCTAATAACCATGGTGTCCGGATAGGCCGCCTTAACGATTCCCGTGCCTTGGTTGGTCCAAGATGAAGTGGCATAGTTCAACAGCCCAGGCGCTATATTCTTCGCCCTGTCCGTCCCTCCCCACGTCGATGGCGGGTAAGTGCGATTTGGATCGGTGCGCCATCCATCCGTATCCATTAACCAGCCCATCTCAACGGTGCCGTCATGCCAAAGCCCTTGCTGCCAAGTGCCGGCAGTTACCGGATAGGCAGGGCTTTTGCTGAAGGTCTGCCCGTCAGCAAGTCCGGTACGGCCCATTGTATCTTCCCAGTAGCCCATTATGTTTGCACCGGCGGTAGGACTACACCATTCCATGTAGGGGCCGATACTATAGGCCGAGGGCTGATTCCAGTCCGGGACGTTGAGGATCAGGTTGCCGGATGCAGCCGCGTGAGAGGTAGGACCCAGAAAAAAAAGAAATAAGCCCAACGGCAAAAGAAGGATTGTTACGAGTTTCATTATTCGCACTCCTTTCGATGATAAGATGGCAATTCGTATCTGGAAAAAGCTACGATCACCAAAGCTAACTACTCAGAGGTGGAAATAAGAGCTATGTCGGGTCATCTCCTTAAAAAAGACTATTAATACCCCCCCTGTCACATTAAAACCTATTTTCTGAAAAAAAATGGCATTGTCAATAGTTTCTCCCCCAATAAAAACAATCCAATACCTAAGGGTAAAAAAACCGCAAGCTTTTTCCTTAAAGCTGAAAACTGATGGGTATCTTGCCTTAAAATGATGTTTCTGAGATCATGCTGTTGGAGAAAATTTCTTTTAAGCATTCCTAACCATAGGAGGACTGTTCCATGGCGGAAGTTGAAATCGGCAAGGTTACGCATTATTTCAGCAAGATCGGCGTGATGGCGATGACCATCACCCAGGATAAACTATGCGTGGGCGACACGATCCACGTCAAAGGCCACACCAGCGACTTCCTGCAAAAGGTCGATTCCATGCAGATCGACAACAAGTCGGTTGCCGAGGCCGGGGTGGGCCAGTCGGTAGGCATGTGCGTGGCCCAACACGCCAGAGAACACGATCAGGTCTACAAGGTCGTCGATTAGACCGCTAGACCGCACGTCGCCGGTATTTTGATCGTATCTGTAAGCGGCACAAGGGATTACCTAATCTCGATGTCTGTGTTTGCTCCTACTTATATCTGAAAAAAATCAATACATTCCCAGTAATAAATATCTTAATCTTAAGCTAAATTTGTATGGTACATGAACATACCTCGGCAACCCTGCCCCCTGACAGGAGTTGAGGGACAAGTTAAATGACTAAGTAGTTCGGGTAACGATCTAAATTGTTACTCCAGCCAACTTGCAAGAAGAAGATTGCCTATTGCGTCGTTGGCAAATATTCTTTACAGCATAAAATGCAAATCGATGTTTTAGAAAAATAAGGCGATTTCGTGTCCGTGAGAAAGATCATGTGGAATTATTTAAGTAAGTGTTTATCTGCTTATCGCAATTGTCTTGGCATCCTGTTTGGCATGGCGATCTTGGCCGGTTTCTACGTTATAAGTCAGTACAACTACCTTCTTTTCCATAGCCTTGCGGAAATATTTGCCGTTATCATTGCCTGCGCCGTCTTTATAGTATTTTGGAATACGCGCCGTTTTCTGGATGACGGATTTTTTTTGTTCATAGGCATCGCCTGCCTGTTCGCGGGCATGTTCGACCTGATGCACGCTTTATCGTACAAGGGAATATCGGTATTTTCCGGAATCGGCGGCGACGAGTCCATCCAACTGAAAACCGCCGGCCGATGGATGGCAAGCCTGTCCTTCCTAATTGCGCCCTTGTTTTTTAGGCGCAGGATCAACCAGACCGCCACGTTGGTCGCATACAGTGCGTTTTTTACCGTCGTGGTTTTTTTGGTATTTAGGGATTTACTCCCTGACTTTTATGTGGCGGGAGTGGGGATGACCCGCTCCCAGCAGTTTAGTCGAGGGCTTAGCTGCGTCATTTTTTTAGCCGCCGCCGGTTTGTTGATTATCAGGCGAAGAGAGTTGGATGCCCGCGTGTTCAGACTCCTTCTGGCCTCGTTGATTGCAAGCTCTTTTTCGGAGCTGGCGTCCGCCGTATCGGTGGATTTTTTCGGCTTTCTCAAAGTTATCGCCCATTTGTCCGAGGTTATAGCGCTGTATTTCATCTATAAGGCGTTCATCGAACTGGGACTGACGAAGCCCTACAACCTGCTTTTCAGGAATTTGGCCCAAGCCAAGGAGGCGGCCGAAGCCGCCAGCCGCGCGAAAAGCGAATTCCTCGCCAATATGAGCCATGAGATTCGCACGCCCATGACGGCCATCCTTGGTTTTGCCGACATTTTACGGGAAAACCCAGAGCCGCAAGAGGTTCACGATTTGGCCGAAATCATTAAACACAATGGAGAACATCTCCTGCATCTGATCAACGATATTCTCGATCTATCCAAGATCGAAGCAGGCAAAAACGACGTCGAACGGATGCCGTGCTCGCCCGGCCAAATCGCCGCGGACGTGATTTCCATGATGAAAACTCGCGCTGATGCGAAAGGTCTCCGGCTCAACTTGGAATGTAAGCACGACATCCCCGAGATCATCCAGACCGATCCGACCCGCTTGCGCCAGATCCTGGTAAATCTCGTCGGCAACGCCATAAAGTTCACTAAAGCCGGCGGCGTGTGGGTAGTCATCCGGCCGGATGACAAGTCCGCCCACGGAACCAGTATGCAATTCGACATAATTGACACGGGCATCGGTTTATCGAAGGAGCAAGTGGAATCGCTTTTCCAGCCGTTTTCCCAAGTTGACACCTCGATGCACCGTCAATATGGCGGCACCGGACTGGGGTTGGCCATTAGCAGACGACTTGCCAGAATACTGGGTGGGGATATCGCAGTGGTCAGCGTTCACGGGAAAGGGAGCACATTCAGCTTAACCATCGCCACCGGTCCGCTCGACGGAGTAAGGTCAATTGAACATGCGCCCGACGCCGCCATGCCGCATCCGCAAGACACATTCGCCGATCTGATACTCGACTCCCGCATTCTTTTGGCGGAGGACGGCACGGATAATCAGCGCTTGATCGCTTTCATGCTCCGTAAGGCCGGCGCAGATGTCACGGTGGCTGAAAACGGACTGGTTGCGGTCGATTTTGCCCTGGCGGCAGAGAACGCCGGCAATCCCTTCGATATTATTCTTATGGACATGCAAATGCCGTTCATGGACGGATACGAAGCAACCCGGCGCCTGCGGACTGCCGGCTTAAAGCTGCCGATCCTTGCTTTGACCGCACACGCCATGGTCGAGGACCGCCGCAAGTGCGTGGACGCCGGATGTGACGGCTATATAACAAAACCAATCGAGGCAAACTCGTTCTTTAAAATAATCGGATCCCATATTGCTAGAGAGAATCGGATCCTATATCGCTAGAACGAATATTCCAAGCCGGCTGTGGCCCCGTGATAAAACACGGTGGCATTGCTATCGATGCCGACGGGATTACCGAATTGTACGGGAGCTATCGCAACGCCGTCGAGCCATAGCAATTCGTACCCTGCCCTCAGCGTGATGCGCTGGGTAACTTGGTAGCGGGCCTGCAAGCCGAGTTCGCCAATAAAGGCGGCGTGGTTGGTCGAGGCCGAGCCGGTCCCAATGAATTGCCCGATGTGCAGGTCGCTGGTTTGTTCGGCATGGTTGCCGTAAACGCCGACCTTACCCAGCCCGTCGATCGAGAAGCAGCCGCGTTCCCAAAGCCTTGCATCAGCACCGACCTGGAAACCATAAAGATTATTATTGGTCTTTATATCCCCGACGGGCAGGAATCCAGAATTTAATACACGTCCTCCGATGAAATCTTCCCGGAGTTCGGCCCAGCGAAATCCAGCCATCATGGTCACTTGGCAACAAGGGTTCCATCGCACGTTTAATTCGGCGTTATAAAGCCTGGAGCTCCAATCGAACAGCAAGGGAGAAGCAGGATTGAGAGACTGGGGTATAAATCGAGTATCGGACCATCCGTCGATCCCAAAATACAAAACCTCGAAGTCGTAGCACTTGGTTTGCCGAATCAGGCTCAGCCGCGGACCGGCTGCGAATCCAAAGGCAAAGTCGTTGCTGTTAAGCCTGTCAGCGCGGGCGCCAACAAGACCACTTCCGTCATCGAGGGGGCCGAGGATCGTTTGAGACTTGTTGCCGATCCTGTCCAGAATCATGACGTCGGCCGTGGCCGTCCAGCGCGGACAACAACACGATTGACAACAATCCAGATTGCTGTAGCCCGAATATTCCGCATTCTCCGACTGAGTAATGGCGGGATCGGGAGGAATCGGCTCGGTTTCTTCCGTATCGCTTGATAATAAGCGGTATGCCGCTGTGTCATCGATGCCTAGGGCAATGGCGGAACCTATCGCCAATGCAAAAAACGCGCTTACGATTGCCCCAAGAGCTTTGCATGACATCTTTGTTTTACCTCCTTGAAGAACGATTTGCTGAAAGGCCGTTTCGTTTTTGTTCTGTACGCACAGTCAATTAAAGGAATTAAATCGCTATTGCTCAAACCACGAAACTGCCAAATTATCTGATTCCTTTTTGCTTTCTGCGAGTCGGACGGAAATGGGAGGGTACGTTGCTTAAGGTAGGGGGGGCAGCGGCATATCCGGCGGGCATGTTTCTTTGAACTTACATCGACCTAATAATCATTAGAATTGATAGAAAAGGTAAAACTGTAATTACCCATAATACTGTCACAATAAGCCTAGCCAGATTATTTTGCCAAGATCAGCAATAGATTAGATAATATGGTTTGAGTTTGCGGGCCCAGATTCGGTTCCAAGTGATACAGATTACCAAACTCAAAAAATGTGCGATATTACAAGCAAAAAAAATTGGGGTGGCAGTCGATCATTTCAAGTGCCACCCCTGGAATTCATTATTGTCGGATTCGGCGGGTCGAAAAAATCCAACAAGTATCAGAAACTATATTCAAAGCCGGCGGTGGCTCCGTGATAAAACACGCCGGAGTTGCTATTGACGCCAAATTGATCAACGTTGCTTTCCTGAATTTGTCCGGGCGCTAAAGCAACGCCTTGAAGCCACATCGCTTCATAACCGGCCCTTAGCGTAAGACTTTGGGTCACTTGGTACTTGCACTGCAAGCCGAGTTCGCCAAGGAAGGCGGTGTGGTTGGTCGATGAGGAATACACTCCTTGGTTTTCATTTAGGCCGACTGCGGTTGTCTGTTCTGCTTGATTGCCGAAAATCCCGGCCTTTACCAGCCCATCAATGGAGAAGCAACCCCGTTCCAAGATTTTTCCATCCGCCCCGATCTGGAAACCATAAAGATTGTTTTTCGTGTTTGTATTCCAGAAAGTTTCCAGAGTCGAGGGTATCCATGCCCCGTCAAGATTTTCGCGCAATTCGATCCAACGGAATCCTGCCAGCATGGTCACTCGGCAACAAGGGTTCCATCGCACGTTAAATTCGGCATTGTAAAGTTTAGAAGCATACTCGAATCCCATTGCTACGCCATAGCTAGAGAACCTAAAGCCGCCGGGAGCACTGAAAACCAGCAACTCATCATCGGGCAAAAAGCGTTTGGTGCTGCTCCAGCCGTCAATCTGAAAATATAATAACTCCAAGTCGTAGCAACAATCGCCGTGGCGAATCAAGCCTACCCTCGGTCCACCGTAGAAACCTTGGTGAAAATCGTTGGCGTTGAGCAATTCGGTGCCGTTGGACGGATAGGTATCGCGTGGCACTCTTTGAACGAGCGTTTGATTTACGCCGCCGATCCGGTCGAAGATGATAAAATCGGCCGTGGCCGTCCATCGCGGACAACAACTCGACTGACAGCAATCCGCATTGCAGCAGCCGGCGCCCTGCGGCTGATCGACCGCCGTCTCGGAAAACGACGGCGGCGAATGTTCCCCATCGGCTGTAATCAATCGGTAGGCCGCCGGATCGTCCTGCCCCAGAACAGTGGCGGAACTTGTCGCCAATACTAAAATCGCATATATAACTGTTCCGAACAATTTGCGAGAATCCATCTTTTCCCCTCCTTGCAGGATATGACACATCTCGTGGGAGTGACTCCCTAAAATTTACATCGGCCCTACAATCCTTAAAATTCATAAAATAGGTACAACCGAACTCTTTGAAAGATATTCACATCGCCACTCACCAATAACCTGGTATCTGGTTCGGAATAGGAGATGGAATGGGTAATGTAGCCTGACTTTAGGGGCCGGTTTTTTTACCGGACACGAGAATACCGCCGGTAAATTCAGTTCGTTTTACCCAGCCTGCGAAATTGGCTTGTTCCGAAAAACAAGACTAGTTACCGCCTTGTTGGCTGATGTAGCTTGACGATTTTTCCAGCCAAGGCGGTGAAGATGCCGTGTCGGCGGTAGGAGCGGGTTCTTTATTGTTCGACGCAATAATTTTCAGATTGGTGATGATCACGTCGGATACGACGCGGTTTCCCAGCGCCTGATCGATTCGCTCGCGGATCTGCCGTTTGAGGTTGTTTAGGGCCGGATCGTCGAAATCTCCGCTATGTGTCTGACGCAGTAGCGACTCGATCTCTTCTTGCACCCGATATTTATGGGAAGTCAGACGAATCCTGGCGATCCGGTCCAGGCCCTCAAGTGCGGTAACGTAAAGGGAAAATTCAGCGCCGGCGATCCGGCCCCCTGCCGTTTTATCGGTCGTGAACTGGAAGTTCGCCACCCCGATTTCCGGGCTGTACTCGATCGCAGTATTGGGCTTGCTCATTTTATAATACGCCAAACCGATGCCGTGGATCACCAGCGTGCTAATTAGTAAAAAAGCCAGCCAATACTGCATCGTTTTGCCGCGAAGAAAGGCAAACCTTGACTTACCGGCAGACGATGCGTCGGTTTTTTCTTCATCGGGACTTGGGTTTTCAGGACGCTTCGTTTCGTTGGCCACCGTAATAACTCCGGGTATGTTTTTGGAGATTCAAGGCCCTAGCACTGAAGTCGATGCAACGGCATGGGGAAATGGCTTACTCCCCGGGATTGGCACTTTATTTTCTTACTTAAGTTTAGCTTTTAAACTGCCGCGGATGACAAGAAAAAAATAGGGGGCCTCGAACGTGCCACATTCCACAGTGGCCAGATAGAAGGTAAGGGCAAGTTAACCTTCTATCAAAAATACGTCTGAGGCCCCACGGGCCAGTCTAATTATGTGTAAATTTCTCATTTACACGCCTTTACTATCTACACTTGTTGTGCCAATTCTAAGACAAACCTGGAAAATCGCCTTGATTTTCGGTGTAACTTCAATTGCGAAAAGTACTTATATTTACAATTACCCAGGCAACTGTATTATGATCATTTAAGTTTATCAATTAATTGAATGTATGATTTTGCTACACTTCGATTGTTTTACGCTACAAGATCTCAAAGATTCGTATATATTGTATGGCCGACATAGGTTCAAACAGAACGTTCCAAACCACCCATCATTACTAGGGTGATGCATTGCCAATAACACCTCCATCACAACCTATAAAAGCGGACCGGGTGTTAATCCTGCACAATCCCAAAGCCGGGGCGCGAGATACACATGAAGATGTCCAGTGCCTGGCAAAACTGCTCCGGCAGCAGCGATTTGAAGTGGACATATTCACCGATTTGGACCCCGTCGCCCGGCTTGCCAATACGTTATTGGACGAAGGGAAACTTCACGCACTAGTCGGCGTGGGAGGAGATGGTACTGCCGCGGAACTGGTAAACCGCACAAAACAAGGCACGCCCCTGACTTGGCTTCCCAGGGGCAACTCCAACCTCTTGGCCCGCCATCTATGTCTCGAGTCCGCCCCGGAACGCCTTGCCGAAACCATTGCCCACGGCACGCTGATTCACCTCGATGCCGGCATGGCGCAGGGAAGAATCTTCCTGCTTATGGCCAGTTGCGGGCTGGATGCCGAAGTGGTCCGGCGCGTTCACGACCTCAGGACCGGACACATCCGTTCCCGCTATTATTTCAAACCGCTTTGGGACGTCATACGTACTTATGAGTATCCGGAACTCAGGGTATACTGTGATGAAGCATTGAACGATGGCGCGGAAGCCCCCTTCCTGGCGGCCCATTGGTTTTCAGTATTTAACCTACCCTGTTACGGCGGCGGACTGCGTTTTGCTCCCCATGCCGTGGGAAACGACGGACTACTGGACCTATGTGGATTCCGCCGGAAAGGTTTTTGGCGCTTTTTACGATATGCCTTCGCCGTATACATCCGACAACATCGGCACATGAGCGATTGGATTACACGCCGCGTCCGACGGGTGCGCATTGTTTCCGATATGCCCGTGCCTTACCAACTCGACGGCGATCCCGGCGGTTTCCTGCCGCTTAATATCGAGGTTTTACCAAACCGATTGACCATGCTCGTTCCCAAAACCCCTAAATTCTGAACCCTAAAATCGTGCCTTCGAACCCTGTAATTATCGGCCCCTATCGTTGCGGGCGTGGCCAGCCGTTAATGGTCATCGCCGGACCATGCGTCTTGGAAGACAAGGCTTTGGTGTTGTCGATTGCCCACCGGCTAAAGCAGATCGCCGCGGAACTGGCCCTGCCGCTTATTTTCAAGGCCTCGTTCGACAAGGCGAATCGCACCAGCATGACCTCGTATCGCGGACCCGGCTTTAAAACCGGGCTGGCCATATTGGCGGATGTAAAGGAAGCCACCGGATTGCCGGTC
>JBEKGL010000119.1:0-8936 GCA_050012815.1 Thermoguttaceae bacterium | reverse complement strand
GAGGAGATCGCCGACTGCATCGGGATTCTGGACCGCGGCCGGCTGCAATTTCTAGGATCGATCGCCGAATTGCGAAAGGAATCGGCTTCGCCTCAGAGTTCCCTGGAATCGTTATTTTTGCAACTTACCGGCGTGGAAAACGGAACTCCGCCGCCGGAGTTTTCCCAAGGCGAATCAGCGAGGTAACGCGCTGTGTCTCATGCTACGTGTTCCCGCATACCGACTACGGAATTTCTATCGGCCGAGGACGAGTCGATGGTCTTTTGGCGGCTGCGCTGGCGGATCGGCAGGACGCGGCTTAAGCAGATTCTCACGCAGTCGCGTTTTCGGGCGAGTTTGGTGGTGGTGTTGAGTTTGTTGTTGTGGTGCGGGCTTTTGCTGATGTTTCTCAACGGTTTTTGGTTTTTGCGCGCGGCGATACCGTATCCGGAAACGCACGACGAGATGATGCACGGAATTTTCGGCATGTTTTTCGCCGCACTGATGATGATGTTGATGTTTTCGGCGGGCATTATTCTATACGGATCGTTGTTCCATTCCCCGGAAACGGCTTATCTCTTGACCATTCCCGCCCGCACCGAAAGGATATTCCTGCATAAGTTCCAGGACGCGGTGCTCCTTAGCAGTTGGGGTTTTATTCTTTTAGGCAGCCCGGTGATCTTGGCTTACGGCCTGGTAGTGGATGCGCCGTGGTACTATTACCTGATGATGTTTCCTTTTGTATTTTCCTTTGTATACATACCGGCGGCGATTGGCGCCGTGATATGCATGTTGATTATCCATATCATGCCCGGCAAGCGGCGGTTGGTTACGTACATTACAGGCGGGCTGCTGTTGGCCGGGAGTTACTGGTTGGTTTGGTCGTTGTTTAGGGGCCCGGAAAGCAACTTGCTTACCCCCGGTTGGTTTCAAGAGATGTTGGGGCGATTGCAGTTTACCGAGCAGCGGCTGTTGCCCAGTTGGTGGTTGAGTTCCGGACTGTTGGAAGCCGGGCGCAACTCCTGGTCCGAAAGTTTGATGTTCCTGGCATTGATGTTTTCCAATGCCTTGTTCTTTCGCCAGTTGGCCTTGTTTACGGCCGCTCGCATTTATCGGAAGGCATACAGTTCCTTAAGCGGCAACACCGCAAAGACCCGGCGGGCGCGAACGGCGTTGATCGATCGAATGTTGTTGACGGCAACGCGGTTTTTCCCCTTGCCGATGCGGCTGTTGATGGTCAAGGACCTGCGGCTTTTTCGCCGCGATCCCATGCAATGGTCGCAATTTTTGATATTTTTCGGGCTTTTGGCCTTGTATTTTTTCAATGTCCGCCGCTTCAATTACGACCTGTATTACATCGGCTGGGTAAACATGGTCAGTTTTTTGAATCTTTCGGTGGTGGGTCTGTTGATGTCCACCTTCACCACCCGATTCGTTTATCCCATGCTCAGCCTTGAAGGGCAACGGTTTTGGCTGTTGGGGCTTTTGCCGGTCCGCCGGGAGACGATTCTGTGGAGCAAGTTTATTTTTGCCGCAGGCACGGCGATTCTGCCTTGTTCGATTTTGATTTTGCTCAGCGACTTAATGCTGGATATTTCCCTGTTGGTCATAGTCAGCCATCAAGTGACGTGTTTGATATTGTGTTCCGGGCTGGCGGGCATTGCCGTGGGATTGGGCGCGCGGTTGCCCAATTTCCGCGAGACCTCGCCTTCACGGATCGCCGCCGGTTTTGGGGGTACGCTTTGCCTGGTTATTAGCACTCTTTACATTCTGGCCGTGGTCCTGCTGACGGCCTTGCCCACGCATTTTTTAATCGCCGCCGGGCACATTTATGTCGGTCAATCCGTATTCGATCGCGAGGGAAACGTCCTGCACTGGCTGCGACTATGGATGTTCGCGGGCACGCTGGGAAGCATTGCGCTGGGGATTATTGCCACGTATCTGCCCTTGGTCATGGGAATTCGCAGTTTCAAGCGATTAGAGTTTTAGAAAACAATATCTTTTTTACATTATGAACGATCGCAGCGAAATCATCGAACGATTGACCGACGCCGATTTGGATATTCTGGTTGCCGGTGGAGGGATTGTCGGGGCGGGCGTTGCCCGGGATGCCGCCATGCGGGGCTTGCGCGTGGGGCTTGTCGAATGGCGCGATCTGGCCTTCGGCACCAGCAGCCGTTCCACCCGGCTTTTGCACGGCGGCTTGCGCTATCTGGCGCAAGGGCACGTGGGCTTGGTCCACCAGTCCAGCCGCGAAAAGAAAATCATACACCGCATAGCCCCGCATATCTCCCGGCCCCTGCCGATCATCTTTCCCACCTACCGGCTCACGCAATGGCCGTTTTGGAAATTGCGGATCGGCGTGAAAATTTACGATCTGCTTTGCGGCGGGCGGAACCTGGGGCCTTCCTACGGGCTAAGCGCCGGCGAAACGCTTGCCCGCCTGCCGGGATTGAATCCCTACGATCTTACCGGCGCGGTGCGGTACTTCGATTCGCAGAGCAACGACGCACGGCTGGTCATCGATACGCTTCGCTCCGCCGCCGGTCATGGAGCGATAATTGCCAACTATCTGCGCCTGGAAACGGCCATTGCCGGCAAAAACCGCTGGGAATGTTACCTCCGCGACATGCTCGGCGATCGAACGCATCGGGTTTTCGCCCGTACGGTGGTCAATGCCTGCGGGCCGTGGTCGGCGACGCTTCCCCACAGCAGCGTGCGATTGCGATTGACGAAAGGGGTCCATTTGGTGATTGATCGGCGGCGTTTCGGCGTGCCCGACGCCGTGATGGTAACCAAGGGCCAGCGCACGCTCTTTGTCATCCCCTGGGGCGAGCGGAGCATACTAGGCAGCACCGACACCGACTACGACGGCCCGTTGGACGACGTGCGGACCGAGCTGGATGACGTTCGATACGTGCTTGAAGTGATAAATCGATATTTTCCGGAGGCCAAACTCACGCCGTCGGACATTCTGAGCACTTGGGCGGGCCTGCGGCCTTTGATTGCATCCGGACGCGGCGGGCCATCGGATATTTCCCGGGCGCATCAAATCCTCATGCCCAAACCGGGATGGATCGACGTGGCCGGCGGAAAACTGACCACGTACCGGCTGATCGGCGAGCAAGTGGTCGATCGAATTGTCAGACATTTAGGCAAGAATACGCCCCCTTGCCGCACGGCTGAGGAGCCGCTTTGTGAAAGTTTTGAACACGATGTGCAAATTTTAGAACAAACCGCGACAGATCAAAACGCGACCACTGGTCGCGGCTTTACAGGTGGAGATGTAAATATATCAGCCCGCATCGAAAGCGGCATTTTGCCGCCGCCGGTGTGCCGTGAAGTGGTTGAGCATTATTGCCGGAACGAATGGGCCGTACATCTGGAGGACGTGATGATCCGCCGGACCAGTTGGCATTATTATCTCGACAATCCGATTGAAACCGCCCGACAAGTCGCCGCCTGGATGGGAGAGTATTTCAATTGGGATGCCCAGCGTCAAGACTCAGAATTGACCCTCTATCGCCGGCAAGTCGAAATCGACACGGCCTGCCGGAATACTATGTAGACGGCACACTCCGTGTGCCGAGTCCGCACACGGAGTGTGCGGATTACGATGTTTTTTCCGCGTCTTCGCGCACGCTGAATTCCAGTTTCCAACGCTTGTTGGTTTGGGCGTTTACGCACCAAAGCTCCAATACGCCCAGTTCGGTTACGTGCGATTGGAAGCGGACGGGCACGTAGGCGTCTTCGAGCGATTCGTCGGCGGGCAGCACGGTTTCCAGCGAATCGGTTTCTTCGATGTCGTCCGGCGTCCAGGCGGAAAGCACGTCACCGGCCTTATCGTGGCGGCGGGTGGAGGAACTGAAAAAGCGGAATTGAGCGCTCTGTCCCACTACAAGTCCGATTTCGTCGCCGGGCACGTCTATGCGGCTGCCTTCTTCCATGCCGAATGGCGCCACGCACAAGGCCCGAAGCGGGCGCGGGGCCCCGGGCACGGCCAGACCCGCGGTCTCGATGCCCACGTAGTACGATCTTGCCGTGCCGCCGCGGATGCGAACTCCGCCCTGCTTTTTGATCCAGCCGTAGTATGCCGCGCCTCGGGCGGCAGCGTGGTCCAGATCGTGCTCGCCTTGCAGGAGTTTCGGCGCTTCGGGCGCGGGGAACCAATCGCCCAAAACGTCGAGCAATCGCCGCCGCAGTACCTCGGCTTTGAACACACCGCCGTTAAACAGCACGTGCGTGGGCCGCACCGGATTGCCTTGATCGCGGCCCTGAGCCTGAAGAAAAGCCGCAAGATGCCGCGTGACCGCCGTATCGGACTGAAATGGCAGGCCGATTTCGCGGAACCCGGAGATGTGTTTTTGCACGGGCCGGTCTGATATTTTGCATCGCGGAAAAAAGCCTTCCAGCAGCAAATCGCTGACGTTGGCGCGGCCGACCTCGATGGATATCGTGCCGCCGATCAGTTTTCGTCCCCGGCCAAGTACGGCGACGCTGTGTTTTTCCGGGCCGTCGGGCGTAAGCAAGGTTTCTTTTGCCGCCCGACAGGAATGCCAAAGCGCGACGGACTGCCAGGGATCGAGTTTCACGTCCTTTTCGGCGAAAAGTCCGGCTGCGTAATGGGCCAGGGCAAGGTCCATGTTGTCGCCGCCCACGAGCAAGTGATTTCCCACGGCGATGCGGCGCAAGACCAATTCGTTTTGTTCCTCGGACATGCCGATCAGCGTCAGATCGGTGGTGCCGCCGCCGACGTCGCAGACCAGCAGGGTATCGCCGACTTTCAAAAGCCTGCGCCAGCGATCGCCGGTGGTTGCCAGCCAAGCGTAAACCGCTGCCTGGGGTTCTTCCAATAGAACAAGGTCTTGCGGCAGTCCGGCGGCCAAGGCCGCCTCGCGTGTCAGGTCCCGGGCGCTGGCGTCGAATGAAGCGGGCACGGTCAGCACAACGTATTGCTCGGCCAACGGGGCGTCTGGAAAGGCGTTTTCCCACGCGGCGGCCAGATGTTCCAAATAGCGCTGCGAAGCGGTGAGCGGCGAGACCTTGGGCACGTCGGCGGGTGCGTTCCAGGGCAGGATCGGCTTGCGGCGATCAACTTGACTGTAGCAGAGCCATGACTTGGCCGTGCCCACGGTTCGATCGGGCACTTCGGCCCCTTGGCGGCGGGCGTATTCGCCCACGGCGAAATTGCGTCCGGCGGCCCAAGGCACGTCAAAGGCCCCGCTTCGAGCCTCATGCTCCAGACCAAGATACATGAACGATGGCAACATCGTGCGCGATTCGACCGTGCCGGAGGCAACCAGTTGCGGAACCTGAAGCACGTTTACGCGCGGTCGATCTTCTTCCAAGGAAGAATATGCCAGCACGCTGTTGGTTGTGCCCAGGTCGATGCCGATGCAGTATTTTAACATAGAGGCCAGAGGTCAGGGGATAGGGAATAGAGGTTTTCAGTTTTCAGTAATCAGTTTACAGTTTTTTCATTCTGAATTTTGCATTCTGACTTCTGCATTTATTTAATTTCCACTTCCGCTGGTGTGATTACCCGGGCGGAATCTTTGCTGCCGGTCCAGGTGGGCAATTCGCATTTCGCGGCTTCCCAGCCGGGATGAACCAATTTTCCTCTCAGAGGCGGTTCGCCGGCGACGTTGCCGGTCAGTCGGAAGCGGCCGGAGTCGAAACCCTTTGGTAGTTCCACTTCGCTGCCTTCGTCTTGGGACGTGGCGGGTTTTAGGGCGAACAGGCGATTAATAACGGCGGCCGAGTCGCGGTGCACGTCGCGGACCACCGCACCGATTTGGGCGTCGCTGTATCCGGCCAACGACTCCTGGATGAAATCCACAAACCGGGCCTCACGCTGAAGCGCGGCCAAGAGCGTGATCGCCTCGCTGCGCACCGGCGGTTTAGGCGCAAGCGGCTGCTTGGGTTGCGGCGGCACAGGACCTGGCGCAGGTTGCGCTCCGCCGAGCAGTTTATCGACTTGCCCGGCAATTGCGGCTTTAAATAACGTCAGGAAAAAAATACGAAAGGCCAAATATATGCGGTGCATATTAGGAGTCGGGGGTCAGGGTTAAGGGTTAAGAATTCAGAATCCCGCTTTATTTCCAATATCTAAATGATTGGATATGGGTTAGTGGGCATTTAGGGCTAATCTCAAAACCGATTTTAATGGATTGTACTGCCCAAAACGCCCTCACCCTAGCCCTCTCCCGGAGGGAGAGGGGACTTTTTTCGATAGGCTCTTAGCATAGATTCTGAACCCCAAACCCTGAACCCCAAACCCTGAACCCCAAACCCTGAACCCCAAACCCTAAATTCTGAACCCTGACCTCTGACCTCTGAACCCTGCCCCCTATTTCCATCGATCGATGGGGCGTTGCAAAATTTCATTGACCACGATAGCCTGGCGGAGATTGTCGATATTGTTCAGCAGCGCGGCCAATCCGGCGCCGGCGGCAGGCAGGGCTGGAAGTTCGTCCTGGAAAAAATCGGTAGGCTTAATATTCGGCGATGCGGCGGTTTCGCCGGGTTTGGCGGCCAGTTTACTGATGCCGTGCCCGAAGACCTCTTTCAAATGCCGTTTGATTTTCGTATCGGCCGCGGCCACGTCGCCGCCGAGTTTTGATGCACGCTCGTCGAACTCCTTTTCATCGAGATATTTTTTAACGTGTGCGCTGACCGCGCCGCCGACGGGTCTTTCGCGGATCACCTCGGCTTGTAAAGGTTCTGCCCGTTGAGCAAGCGTGGCCGTGGGTTGTGAGATGCGGCGGACAGGATCGGCGGGGGCGGATTGCGATTGTTTTTTCTGGGCCGCGCGGCGGAGGAACTCGTCGATTTCTTCCTTAACCGTTTTTGGCCCAGCCGTTTGTGCCTGTGGACGCGGCGCCGGCCGAGGTTGTTGGGGAGGCAGGGCAGGGGGACGCGGGCCTTGGACGGGCGGAATTCCCGGGCGCTTTGGTGCGCGCATGTTGGCTATTATTTTCCCGATCAATGAGAAAAATACCGCTACGACGACCACGACGATCTTGATGACGTCCTCAGCGTTGAGAGCCCCGAATAGCGCAAGTGCGTTCATGCCGCGGTACCTGTTTTCGCCACGGTGCCGATGCCGGCCTTGGCGATTGCCGCGCGCATGTCGGTATCGGCTTGGATGTTGCGGAGTTTGTAAAATTCCATAAGTCCCAATTGGCGATTGCGAAAGGCGTCGGCGATGGCCTTGGGTACTTCGGCCTCGGCCTCGACCAGTTTCGAGCGGTTTTCCTCGATTTGGGCGATCATTTCCTGTTCCTCGGCCACGGCCATGGCCCGGCGCCCTTCGGCGTTCGCCCGGGCGACGCGCATGTCGGCCTCGGCCTGATCGGCCTGGAGTCGTGCGCCGATGTTCTCGCCCACGTTTATGTCGGCGATGTCGATAGATACGATTTCAAAGGCGGTTTGCGAGTCGAGTCGGCGGCCCAGCACGGTTTTGGAGATCCTGTCGGGCGAGGCCAAAACCTCGGAATGGGTTTTGGCCGTGCCGATTGCGCTGACAATGCCCTCGCCCACCCGGGCGACGATGGTCTCCTCGGTGGCCCCGCCGATTAACTGCCGCAAGTTCGCGCGGACCGTGACGCGGGCCTTCACTTTCAATTGTATGCCGTTTTGAGCCACGCCGTCGAGCGATTCTTTGCCAAGACCTCGGCTGGGACAGTCGATGACCTTGGGATTGACGCTTGTTTGCACGGCCTCGAGTATGTTTCGGCCGGCCAAATCAATGGCTGCCGCCAATTTGAAATCCAGGTCCAATTTGGCTTTGGCGGCGGCGATCAAGGAGCGAATGACCAAGGGGACGTTTCCGCCGGCGAGATAATGGGCCTCCAGGCCCTTGGAAGTGACTCCCTGGTTGTCGCCGATGCCGGCCTGCACGGCCATGATCTTGCTGCGCACGATGACTTCGGGATTGACCTTGCGGAAGGTCATGCCCAAAAGGTCTAAAAGGCCGATGCCCGCTCCGGTCGTCCAGGACTGAACCCACCAGCGAAAAAAACGGGCAAAGACAATTAATATGAATAAAACAAATACGATTACAAAAATTATTAAAAGGATGGCGCCAATTTGCCAGTAACTTATTTCCGGTTGTGGCTGGGCGAAAAGGTACATGTGGTGTTCCTTATATTTGCTGGCGGTTGGTAGTGGGCTGATAGATTAAAATAAACCGCTTGCGGTTTCGCACGCACGCTGATTGACCGTCCACTGCCCACTGTCTGTTTCTACCCGATTGGAAAAAACTGTCAAGCCGGGCGCTCTTGGAAGGGGTCCTCGAGTATGGAGTCGATGGGGCGGCGCATAGGGTCTTTGGCGGTTTCCACGGGGGCGTCCAATTCGATGGGTCGGACCACTACCCGCTTGCCGCGGATCTGGACGATGCGGACTTCCTGCCCGGCTTCGATGGGCATGCCTTCGGTAACGGCCTCGAAGTTTCGGCCCTCTACCACGACCACCCCACTGGGGAGCAACTTGCTCTTGGCCTTGGCCGCCTTTCCCACCAACGATTTCAGGTATTCTTTGCCTTGATCCTCGGGCAGCACGTCCTGGCTGGTTGGGGCCGATAGCAGCACGCGGCGCCCGAAAGATGTTCGCGGCCAGTATTTAAAGGCCAAAATCACTGCCGTGGGCATGCCGGCCATGGCAAGGATCAATATGATAAAGCCTGCCATCGGCCCTTGTTGAAAGGCCAGAATTACGGCCACGATAATGGAAGCGGCCGACAGGAAGGCAAAAAGCCCGGCCGAGGTGAAAAAGACCTCCAATATCCCCAGGCATAAGCCCAAAACCAGCAATAAAACGGCCCAAACCCAATAATCCATAGTCATTGCTCCAACTTATATTACATTCTAGCAAATTATATTCGCCCATGCTAATCATAACCGCTCATTCTGGGAGATGGTTGTTTTATTAAGTCCCCTCTCCCTCCGGGAGAT
>JBEKGL010000118.1:0-8963 GCA_050012815.1 Thermoguttaceae bacterium | reverse complement strand
TATATTGATCGATCCGCGGCGCAATAGACTCCAAAAGACGCTTGGCCGTTTGCGGATCGACCAATGCCAGCAGTTTGGCCATTGTCACGACGGGCTTTTGCAGGCTGCGCGGAGACGGATCATCTTCCGCCGAAGGCCGCATCGCCAAAACCCGGTCGATGAGCGTTCCCATGTCCGGGTATCCGATCGCATTGGCATGAATGACCACGTGGGCCGCATATCCGCCGCGCCCGCCGGACGAACTCCAGCCTCGCAATTCCTGGGCTTTTTCTTCGTACAGCAAAATACTTTTGTCGATAAGCGACCAGGCCGTTTTACGGTCCTTTTGCCCGACGGCCAAGGCCAGCCAGCCGTAGGCCTCGGCCTTGGTCTTTGCGGCGGCGAAAGTCTCCATCGAGTCCGCTACGCGCAGGGCGTCCTTTAACCGAGTGGGAGCGAGTTGATAGGCGATTGCCAATCGGGTGTTGTCCGGAAGGTTGGACTGCTCGTTCAATTTGTTGAGCATCTCCAGTGCTTTTTCCAGATTTTGCGGTGCGATGACCTTGGCGATGCGGGCCAATGCGCGGTTTTTTTCAGATCCGGCGTCAGTAGGCTCGACCAACGCAATCGCCTTGGATAAATTGAATGGGGCCAGATCGGCGGCGACCAGGCCGCGGAGATAAACGCTGCGATCGGAGGTAGCCATTTTTTCGGCCATTGCCGCCGCCTCTTCGATGAGTTTCCGGCCTTGTTCGGTTTTGCCCAGTCGCACGACCGTGGATCCGGCCTCTGACAGGGCGTAGGTGCGTTCCGGTTGATCGAATTTTCGGGCCAGCAGGATGGCTTCCGCAACCAGACGCTCGGCCTTTACCGGGTCGGACGCGGCATAGCGCTCGGCCAGCGACTGGAGCGTCATAAAACTCCTGTAATCGCCGTAAGGTGCGATCAAGGCCAAGGCTTCGTCCACGTCGGTTTCGGCGATCTTCTCTGCCGCCAACCGGCACGGCTCGCTTTTGTATAATCCCTTGGCGTTCTTGGTCCACTCCAAGGCTCGGGCAGGATCGATGCGGGCCATGAATCGGTAGGTCCAGGGATAGGAACTTTTTTCCGGCAAGGAATGGAGTTTTTCCAGAATTTTGCCCGCCGCCTCGAGTTCTTCGGCATAAGCGGCCGGCTGACGGGCAGGCTTCCACGCGGGAATCGGCTCGTCCGAACGCAAAAGCGTAATCGTCAGTCCAGCGGCGTTCGAGTCAGTTGCAACGGCCTTCAGACGATATCCGTCCTTTTTGGCGAACACAAAAATGCCGCCCGAGCGCAGGCCATCGAGGCGAAATCGCCCGGCGGGGTCGCTCGTCGTGTTAATGGTTTTGGGAGCGTCGCCGGTATTGAACACCCTTGCTGCGGCGAGCGGTTTTCCGGCCGAATCGATCACCGTTCCTGCGACCGATCCTTTCTGTTCGATCAACGCCAGCTTTCCGATATCCTCTGTGGCTCCGGCTTGACTTTTGATTTGTTTTGATTCGTATTTGGCAAAACCCTCGGCCTCGACGCTTACCTGGTAATTGCAGCCGGGCCAAAGATTGCCGAACTCGAAGCGGCCCTCTGCGTCCGTAACGCCGCTGGCGGCGTTAAAACCCGGACCGTACGAGCCTAACATCCAACTTGTATTGATTTTTATTTTCGATCCGCCAATCGGCCCGCCGGCCGGATCGACGCACGTTCCCCGTAGCATAAAGGCCGTCTTGGGCGAAAGATCGATGCGCAAAAGCGGCTGGACATCGGCGGGACGGACTTCCTTGATTTCGCTCACTCCGGCCGAGGATCGGGCGCGAATGGCAAGGATTTTATTGGTATCAATCCCCTTTATCGAAAATCGGCCGCTTTGATCGGTCCTTTCGTATACCATATCGCGTGAAATATTTCCCAAAAGGGCTTGGACCTCGGCGTCCGGCACGGGCTTGCCCGACTCGTCCACTACCAGCCCTTCCAATTGCACGCCGCGCTGGAGCTTGATCGTCGGATAGGTTGCCGCCTGCTTGACCTCCACAATGGGCAAATCGTTTTGGGAACTGGGATTGAGATAAACGTCGGGCAATTCTTCAACTACGACCATGATTTTGCCGGGATCGACGAATACGATGTATTTTCCTTCGGCGTCAGTGGTCACTCGCCGCGCGGAATGACGGATTCTATTGTCGTCCACCATGCAAACATCCAATTTGACGCCCGGGACGCCCTTTCCGGTTTCCGCGTCCACTACTTGTCCGCGAACTTCGATGGCCGGCTGAAGTTGCACGGAAACATTCGTCACTTCGTCCGACTTGACCTCCAAATCGACTTTGGATTTGGTGGTAAAAGGAAGCGAAGATTCATAGAGGCTGGGTTCAATTACATACTTGCCGGGCGGAACAGCGTCGAACTGAAACACGCCGTCCTTATCGGTCGAGGTCTCATCTTTTCGCGGAGAAATCGTAAATTCAGGCTCTTTTTCCGAGGTCGGTTTGGACGCGGTGTGGAAATAAATTTTTATGCCCGCCAATGAACCGGAACTCGACGGCGCTGCCATGGAACCGCGAATTATTCCCGGCTTTTCCAGACGCAACGCGACCGGTTTGACCAAACTCCAGCGCGCGCGAATAACGCCGAACCCGGGCGCGGCGATTTCGGCGGCGATCCCCATATCGGCGGGCATCTGTTTGATGGTGAACTCGCCGTCGTCGCCGGTATCGCAACTGTAGTGTTCGGCGAGTTCGGGGAGAAGATCGGCTATTTTATTATGTATACGAGCGGGGACTTCGTACACAAGATACTTCGGCAGGATATGGGCCTTGGCAATCGGCCGGCCGGACGCATCGACCAGGCGGCCGCGATACTCTTGCACCGCGGCCAGTTTGACGCGGATATCCTGGCGTGGATTTTTTTGCGGATAGATCCAGATGTCCGACCCCCAGCCAAGTTGGCCCTGTGCGCCGCGCGCTAGAAGTTCCGGTTCTCGAATCCAACGTTGCGATTGACCGTGTTTCGATTTCGCATCCGGGAAGACAAATCGGCCCTGGTCGTCAGTTTCGATTTTTTCCAGGGCCTTGGTGTCTCCATCAAAAGGCAACCCGCCGATCAGCCACACGGTCGCCTTGGGCGCGGGCTTTCCATCCGCGTCGAGCACTTGTCCGGCTAACGCGTCGGCCGGCTCCGTAGCCAACGCCTCCATCGCGGCCAGCGACAAGATCGCCGTTGCCAACAGGGTTTTATAAAGATGCTTCATCGGCGCGCCTCCCAATCATAGCGGCATTTCACGCACAAGCTACGGAAGCAAATAGGTGGGATAGGCTTGCATTGTAACATATTTTGCCCAGGAGGACAGGCATTCTTGCCTGTCTTTTTCAGGCCAGACAAGAATGTCCGGCCTCCTGATTTTGACAGTTCATTTTGTTACCACTCCCAAGCGGCCGTTTTGCAATAACTATGCTTTAACTCTGTTTGCACTAAGGATTTAAGATTTAGCAAATTTTTTTCAGTAAAAGAATGCAGCCCTATTGACTTCAGCAGACTATGGCACTATATTAACACATGGCAATACATTGCCACTTAGGAACCGGCTTCAATAAAACCGCTTTTTTCAGGGAAAGGTACAAGATGGTCAAGAAGAAATCGCAGCAAAACCTGGGACGCCGCGAACGGCAGATCATGGAGGCGATATTCGAGCTGGGCGAGGCTTCGGTTTCCGAGGTTCTGGCCCGCCTGGGCGACCCGCCCAGTTACTCGGCGGTGCGAACGATGATCCGGCACCTGGAGGGCAAGGGATACCTCCGCCATCGCCGCGCGGGCATAAAGTATATCTACCGATCCACGGAGCCCAAGGATTCGGTCAGCCGGTCGGCGCTAAAACATCTGATAAAGACTTTTTTCGACGGTTCGGCATCGAATACCGTGGCCGCCATATTGGATGTCAGTTCGGAAAATCTGTCCGGCGACGATTTTAACCGCATTCAGCGGCTCATCAGCGAAGCGCGAAAGGAGGGCCGATAGATGAAGGCTCTACTGACTTGGTATGCGACGGCCGCGAACGGCTCGGCCGCACTGTTCCTGCTG
The DNA here is from genome assembly GCA_050012815.1 of Thermoguttaceae bacterium. Lineage (GTDB taxonomy): Bacteria > Planctomycetota > Planctomycetia > Pirellulales > Thermoguttaceae > JBEKIK01. Next base: position 4,895 of record JBEKGL010000118.1, on the reverse strand, counting down.
GACACAATCGTCAAGGCAACCGTGCTTTTGGCCGCGGGCTACGTGGCGGCGGCTTTTATGCGCCGCTCATCGGCGGCGGTCCGGCATCGAGTGTGGTGTCTCTGCTTTATGAGTCTGTTGCTGTTGCCGGCGCTTCCGCTGGTATTGCCCGACTGGCGTTTGCCGATCATGCCGGGGCTGGCCGACTCGCCTGCGGCATCGCACATCGCACGCGCGTCCGATATTCCGACTCCTTCGTCGATTCCGTTATCAGACAACAAGGCCGGTAAGGTTGGACATCGGTTGGATGAGATGCAAAAACAAATCGCGGCAGCGCCGGCCGTTTCAACGCCGGCCGAAAAATCCGCTACGGCTTCAAGCGGCGATTCTCTTGCACGGGGCGGAATCGCAAAGGTGTATTTTTGGCAGGCGGCGATTATCATTATCTGGCTGACGGGAACGGCGACAGCCCTTTTACCCCTTGCCGCGAGCCTGATCCACAACCACATTCTTTGCAAAAACGCCCGGCCCGCGACTTTCGCCGAAGGAAACCGGCTTGTGGCCGAATTGTGCCGGATTCTGGGCGTGAGGCGTGCGGTACGCCTCATGGAAACGGAAAAGTCGCTCGTGCCCATGGCTTGGGGTTTATGGCGGGCGACGGTGCTCGTTCCCCGGGTGTGGTGCGATTGGCCGCAAAAACGGCGGCGAATCGTGCTCTTGCACGAACTGGCCCACGTAAAGCGCTGGGACATGGGCTTTCAATTGTTGGCCCGGGCGGCGTGCGCGTTTTATTGGTTCCATCCGCTGGCCTGGCACGCCCTTAGACGGTTGCGGATCGAACGGGAATCGGCCTGCGACGATTGCGTGTTGATGGCGGGCGAACGCTCGTCGGACTACGCACAGCAGTTGCTCCAGATCGCCCGAGACTACCGCGCGGTCGCCCTGTCGGCGGCGGTGGCCATGGCGCAATCGACGAAATTGGAGCGCCGCGTTCGTGCGTTGTTGGACCAGGCGCATTCGCATTTATCGGTAAGTCGCTCGGCCGGGCGACTGCTCGTTATTTGTTCGTCGCTTTTATTGATGGGCGTGGCTTTTATCGGCCCGGCGAAAACGGCGGAGCCGCAAGGGCAATCAACCGCCGCCGCGACAGATAAATCCTCGACCGAGAAGGAAACGCCGCCCAAACCGGCGAATGCCGCGAAAACGGTAAACGACGCGAAAACCGATGAGACTCGGTTGGAATACAGCGGCCAAGTCGTCGATCCTGACGGCAAACCCGTTGCCGGTGCGAAGATTTACCTCACCTACTGGCTCCCAGGCGCTAAGCCGGACTACGCGGCCAAATCGTGGGCGACGACCGAAAAAGATGGACGATTCGAATTCAGCACCACAAAGGCCGATTTCGAACCGAATATCGATAGATCGGCATGGCAATGGAGCGATATCATCGCCAAGGCCGACGGATATGGATTCGCCGCGGACAATTCAGTCGTGTTTGAGACGACTGGCAAGGTCGTGAGCCAAATGCCTCCCGAGAGTCTTAACTTTTTCGGCGAGCGTCTGAAAAATCCCAATCGCGTGCTGCGCCTGGTGCGGGATGATACGCCGATCAACGGCCGAATACTAAACGACGAGAGCAAGCCGGTTGCCGGCGCCCATATTCGAGTCAAGGGAGTCTGGATCAATGAGAAAGGAGACCTCACGCCCTTCGAGGAAGCGGCCAAAGACAAGAAGGCCGATTACTACTCGCTTAGTAGAAATTTTACTGAACTCCTCAACGGTCCGCAGTTGCCGTTTATCGTCCCCGACGCGGTGACGGATCAAGACGGCCGGTTCACGCTTCGCGGCGTGGGACGCGAGCGAGTGGTGGAACTCCTGGTCAGCGGTCCGGGCATCGAGACCAAGATGATTTACGCCCGGACTCGCAAGGGCGATAAAATCGTCGTGCCGGATGTGTGGCGCGACGCCGATAATCCCCTGGACCGAAAAGATACGTTTTACGGGGCCGATTTCGATTATGCCGCCGGTCCGGCCAAGCCGATCTTGGGGCGTGTGACCGACGCGGATACGGGCAAACCGATTCCCGGCGTGCTCATAAGCGCGGGACAGGAAGGGATGTTTTTCCGCTCCGGTTCGCCCTGGATAGCAACAACGACCGATACCGACGGCCGGTATCGGCTTGATGGAATACCAGTGGGCAAAGAAAATTCTTTAAACGTTTTTCCGCCGGAGCAAACGGCCTATCTGCCGGCCGGTTTGAGGATCGACACCCGGACCGCCGAGCCGAGCCTGACACGTAATTTTCAGCTTAAGCAAGGCGTTTGGGTGCGAGGCCGAGCCATCGACGACCGCACCGGGAAACCGGTGCCCGGGCGCGTGCAATACTCACCATTCGAAGTTAATCCGCATTTGAAATCCTTCCCGATGTTTGCAAAAGGGCGCATTGAACACGAATGTCGAACGGATGAAGACGGGCGGTTCGATATCGCGGTCATGCCGGGCTTGGGATTGCTGACGTTCAAAGCCGTCGATCACTCCCGATATCGCCGTGGTCTTGGGGCTGAAACGATCACCGGCCCCAGTAAGTCCATGCCTGCAATTCAGGGCGAATCCGTGAAGTTATTTGAGACTGTTCCAACGTATGTTCTGGCGGAAAATGAGCATATTCTGCATCAGATCAATCCAGAGGAAGGCGCACAGCCCATCGAGTTGACGCTGAAGTTGACCTCCGGGATCGTAGTGCCCGGTTACGTGCTCGATCCCGAGGGGAAACGACTATCCGGAGTCATCGCTAACGGAAATATTCAAGCGTGTTGGTATCCGATCGAGGGCGAGCAATTCTATGTCGAGGGTTATTATACCGATCGGGCGCGGGATTTGTTCTTCTACGATCCAGATCGCGATTTGGCTGGATATTATCGCCTTGAAGGCAAAGCGCCGAAAGAACTGGCCGTCACGCTTCAACCGGCGGGCAGCCTCAGCGGCCGATTGATCGACGACAAAGGCGTCCCGATGCCCGGGACAAAGCTCTCCGGCGAAGGAGTTCCCGGCGAAAATTACGGCAATACTTCGCTGCGTCTGGAGACCGACAAAGACGGCCGATTCCTCATCCGCGGACTCGTTCCGGGCCGCGAATACACGATCCTTACACAACGAGAAATGATCCTCGGCGTTTTGCCCGAGCAGACGGCCGAGGCCGGCAAAAAGGACGTTGGGGATGTGAAACTGCAAAAGGAGATGCCCAAGGTAAAATAGCGGCGAATCCCTTTTATCGCAATTGCCGCGCTGTTATACTATGAACTCCAGTAATGGATGTCATGTTCATCGTTTAGCCCCGGAGCTTGCTCCGGGTGTTTTTACCACAAATTTAATCGCACGATGTGACATTATTAATCATGGTATTCAACAGCTTTCAGTAAGGGATTCCCGAGTTTGATCGAAGTCGCCGATTTTCACAAAATGTATCGCGATACCGTGGCCGTATCCGGGTTGAGTTTTCGCGTGGGGCCGGGCGAAATTTTGGGCTTGGTCGGTCCCAACGGCGCGGGCAAGACGACAACATTGCGGGCAGTTGCCGGAATCATTCCCGCCACCCAAGGCCGGCTGATCGTGGCCGGACACGACGTGGCGACCGATCCGGTTGCCGCCAAGCGGCGGATGGCTTATGTGCCCGACGACCCAAAACTGTTTGAGTCGCTCACAGTCTGGGAGCACCTGGAGTTCGTGGCCTCGGCCTATCGCCTGGGCGATTTCGCGGCCAAGGCCGAGGAATTGCTGCGACAGTTCGAACTCGTGGAGAAGCGCAACGCCCCGGCCCAGGAACTATCGCGCGGGATGCGGCAAAAAGTTGCCATCGCCTGCGCGTATCTGCACGATCCGGAGGCGATCCTGTTCGACGAGCCGCTTACTGGACTCGACCCTACGGGCATTCGCACGGCTAAAGACTCGATAGTCCGTCGCGCCGGTCAGGGAGCGGCCGTGATAATCAGTTCCCATCTGCTGGCCCTGGTCGAGGACGTTTGCACGCACTTGTTGATACTGAATCGCGGCAAGCGGCTGTTTTTCGGGCGCGTTGACGAAGCCCGCACGGCTTTTGCCGACGCCGGGGCCCGGGCCACGCTGGAAGAGGTTTTTTTCCGCGCAATCGAACCCCAGAACCCGTCTGAGAGCATGTAATGAAATTGTGAAAAACACTCCTTTCTCCCTAATAAACAACACTCCCTCTCCCGACCAACCTTCGGTCGGTGCCCGGAGTGGGTTAGGGTGAAGGTGGCTCGTGTGAACAAATCCGATATTACTCAAAAAGTAAATGCGGAGGAACTTTTCTTTAGCCCAGGCGTTTTACGCCTGGGATTAGGGGAATTCCACAATTTCTTTTATTTAGCCCCTTTAGGGGCGGCTGAATCCAGGACTGAATGAACCCCGTAAACGGGGTTGACATTAAAATTCATGGTAAGGGCTTTCAGACCCAGGCGTAAACGCCTGGGCTAGGTAAAAAATTGCATTCAAAGTTACAGAAGTAAAACTCCAGTTACAGAACACGATCCGCGGAGTAATTGACCATGGACCAGGCGTTAATCAAGCTGCTGAGATTTCGATTTCGCGGCGCATTGCGGCGGTCGTTCCGGGGCATCAAGACGGTTCGGGGCGCGATTTTCTTCATGTTGGGCTTGGGAACGCTGCTTTTATGGCTCGGCCCGCAGGTTATGGTTATGTTTGTGGCCGGACACGCTCCCCGCGTCGATCCGCAGATGCTGCGCGACGTTCTGCCGCTGGTATTGTTCGGAGTGTCGTTGATGGCCGTGCTCAGCGCCGCGCGCATGGAAGGAATCCATTTCACGGCGGCCGAAGTCGATTTTCTGTTTAGCGGCCCGTTCTCGCGCAGGCAACTGCTTTTTTATAAATTGTCATCCGGC
>JBEKGL010000117.1:0-8968 GCA_050012815.1 Thermoguttaceae bacterium | reverse complement strand
CCGGATTGGCGATCAATTCCTTGCTCGTGGTCTGGGCGTATCCTTGATCGTGAATAACGATTACTAAATATTCGCTATCTTGCGGTTCGATTGTTAATTGTCCGTCGGCATTGACTTTTAGACTAATTTTTGAGGACGTGGGCAGCGAAAACCGGCCGTTTTTAATGAACTCGGCCATGTTCACGTGCCTGCCTTCCGGCACCAAGGCCATGTGAACGTCCGCACCCGCGGCAGGTTTTTCATCGGGCAATCGGACGGCAACGTTCAGAATTTCACCTTTATTCAAGGAAAAATCGCAAGTCACTTTGCCTTCATCGCTTTTAACTCCCCGGGAAACTTCGGGCGTATATCCGTCGGCCTCGATCCGCACAAAACGTGCGATCGCAGGCTCGTCGATGACCAAATTATATCGTCCATTTTCACCTTTATTCAAAATGTCACGACTCCAGAATATCATTTGTTCATCGCCGCCTTTTGGAATACTGCCTTGGACCACGCTAAAGCTTGGGATCGGTTGCTTGGTTTTGGCGTCTATGACATTCCCGGATATCGCAAGTGGCGGATTGAGCTTAACGACTTGTTCGTCCTCTTGCGGCGCGAGCGGGTAATTGCGCAGCGACATATATCCAGATTTATAGATCGACATCTCCACGGGTTGCTTGGGCGCCCAAGTCCAGGACCACCGCCCGTCTTTGTCGGTTTTTCCCGCGATGCCGGCGTCGGTCAAGGTGCGATAACCGCGCCAGGTGTCGGGTGCCATGTGAACGCCTTCCACCGGCTTGCCGTCTTTATCGATCACCCTGATCCGGATTACACCGCCTTTTTCCAAGCTGAAATCCACCGGCGGCATACGATCCTTGACGTCGATGTTACGCAGATCAGGGGCCAATCCGGGCGAAATGACCGTCAAAATATAATTGCGAGGATCGACCAAAGTTATGCGATAATGCCCGTCTTTGTCCGTGCGAGTTGTATATGTCCCGATTGAACTGAACCGGTCTCTTCCCTGAGCAACCAGTGCGTTTGCCACCGGTTTGCCGTCCGGATCGGTCACAGTGCCGGTCACGGCGACTCCCTTTTTCATCACCATGACCGAGGTCTGCTTCGCCATTTTCTCTATTTCCAATGCCGACGGCCTGATTAAACCTTGTTCCACAAATTCCGGATGTTCCAAAACAATGTTTATGTCGTTGAGATCTTTTGGCGCGTAGTTATATGTCCACCGGCCTTCGGAATCGGTTTGCGATGGGGGATCCAAGTATACGTATCCCTGATCAAAGGGGCGTAGAAGTTTAACATTTACGCCTTTAATGGGTTTGCCCTGTTCGTCTTGAACCACTCCGCCGACTGTTTGGGCGTTTTCCATGGTAAAGTTTAGTTCCCTGGGCGGCGTAGTTTCTTTTGTGCGGCTCCACCATGTTACCGGCACATGTCCCTCGGCATGTATATCAAGCCTGAGATTCTTGATATATGACGTGGAACCTTCGATCACGGCCTTTCCTTCGGCATCAGCGGTAAAGGTGTTTTTATTATTTCCGTCCCACGCATTAAGTTTCGCCCCGGGAATCGGTTTGCCGTCTTCATCGACAAGGCGGACTTGCATTGAAGCGGTTTTAGAAGAAGCAGCCGCGTTTTTCGCCGGAGTTGTTTCCTTCTCACTTTGATTTAATTCTGTATTGTCCACCGTTTTATGCGGCCTGGCGGAGGCCGGCGGGGAATTTAAAATGGTGGTAGATTCGGCGGCATGTCCGACATAGCCGGCCTGTAAAACTATTATTGTGACGTGGTCGTTGCCGCGCGTCTCGCCACGAGCGTCGTCCCAGCCGCCGAATGCCACTGCTTCGTCCCGCTTTAATTCGGCGTTGATGCTCGTGCGCCAATGCCAACTCTCTGGCGCCGCGGTAATTGCGCTGACTTGGCCCTGCTTGACAAGATCGGGTTTAATCCGCAATGCTATCGCGTTTTTGTCCGTTGAAGCCTCGGGCACGACTTGACATACAAGCGTCCAATTACCCCAGGGAACACTCACGAAGGCTCGCACTCCGATGGGCGTCTGAATGCGAGGGCTCTGAAGGACGTTCGCCCGCTTGTCATCCTGTGCATCGTCGATCAGTTTCCGCAGTTCCTGTTCGTTGATAATAACGCCTCCGTTGGGCAGTTGTTTGGCAAGATTTGATTGTCGCGGCACTTCGACGATTCTGAGTTTTATTTCCGCCCGCTGAGTTTTCTCCGTGTCCGACTCGGCTAAGGCAAATCGAATTGTCCCCAGCAGCGACACGGCCAATATTGCAACAAAAGCAAAACCGATCACTCTGCCGCGGTGCAAGGGCATGGAAAGAATTCCCTTTTTTAGCTCCTCCAAGCGGCGGCTGATCGTGGAGAGCCTTGCCATGGCGATTCCGGCGGCGGGATGCGAGGTAAAAACATCGACGGCCACCCGGGCCAAGGTGCGGCAGTACTCGCTCACGTCGCCTACGAAACCGGCCGAAACCGCGTCGCAAACCAATTCGCACGCCGTCAGATGCGCCTTGCGCAATCGCCATGCCAGCGGGTGGAACCAAAGCAAGATCGATATGATATGTAAGCCCGCGTTCCAAAATAAATCGTGGCAGCGCACGTGTGTCAGTTCGTGGGCGAAGATGCCCGGCAAGTCGCCGCGATACGAATCTTCGCACATTCGTTTTGGTAAAAGAAGAAGCGACCGCCAAAGCCCGCATAGCAGCGGCGACCGGATCTTTTCAGACTGCGCGATTTTAACAGGCGTGGCACAGCCGATAGAGTGGGCGACTCGCCCGCACTCGTTGCGGAGGCTTTCGGGCGATTGCTCGGCACGACGCGCTATTTGCCAAATCCGGTAATGCCCTATGCACGCACGCATTGCAAATATGAAAACCCCGCCCAGCCAAACAGCCATAAGCATATTTTGCAGCGATATTGGGTAAGTACCATGGCGTGGCGGTGTAAATTGAGGCGCACCGGACCGGGACGGATCAATCGCATCCATTCCGCCGGGATCGTAAGCAAACTGCTTCGAGCCGGGCCGTAACAAGCGCTTCCCGGGTTCACCTGCCGGATTGAATTTCAATGGTTCCGCCAAGGGTGGGTTGGTTAAGGCAATGTTTTGCGAGGCGTCGCCGAGATTGGCCGTTATCTCATTTTCAGGCGACGGGCTGAAACGGATTTGCATTGCGGGAAACAACCAGACAATGGCCGGCAAGGCGATAAGTCCCGCCGCCGTCATTCGCCACGATAAGACCCGCCATCGCGGATTGGCCCGGAATAATGCCAAGTGCAAAACCCAGGCAAGGGCCAAAATCGCCGTTATCTTCAGCAGTAGCAGACACCAAACCGGCGCATCGACAATCGCTTGCAATATGCGGGAAAGCATGATCTGGGTATTCATGATTCGCTTCTCCTCGTGGAATTATGGGATGTCGATTGCGCTTGGGCCATCTGCCGCAAGGCCAGCAGTTCCTTCTCCGATATTTTTTCCGCGGCAATCAGTTGGCACAACAGGGCCTCGGTCGATCCGCCGCAGAAGGTATCGACCAAATCGCCCAACAGCGAGCGGAACGTCGATTCGCGCTTTGTTTTGGGCCGGTAGAAAAAGGCGTTTCCCTTTCGCCGCCGATTGACGTGCCCCTTGGCGTGAAGGATGGTCAGATAAGACCGCAGCGCGGCGTTTTTGATGGGGCGGGAAAAAATCGTCTGGATTTCGGCCGGCTTCATTTCGCCGTGTTCCCAGAGGATCCGCATCACTTCCAATTCACCGGCGGTAAAACGGGGCATAACAAACTCCTTTTTTGCAAGCGTTCCAGGGCACGCTGGTTGATCTGCAGATAATTCTGCATATCCTCCGCCGCTTGTCAAGAGGGAATTGCAGAATATTCTGCATGTGAAGAATTATGTGCAGTCCACCCGGGCGGCGGGGTGCTTCTTCTTTGCCCGCTATATAGTAATGGCGGAGGGGGGAGATTTGCCGGATTATTTATTGCAAATTGAACAAGCATTTTTCCCGATTTCCCGATTATTTCAGAATTACTCCCGATACTCTATCAACGCGGACATCGACGAGCCGGCCGATGAGGTCGGTTTGACCGCTTAGTTCCACCGGCACGTAGCGGTCGGCGGTGCCCAAGAGCCGCGACGGGGAATCGGGCAGCGCCCCTTCCACCAAGACTTGCAGAATTTTTCCTTGGAGGTTTTCCAAATATCGATCCGCCAGACGGTTTCCCAGTTCGGCCAGTTCGGCCGCCCGGCGCCGGTGTATCCGTTGCGGGATGCTATTGGGCATCGAGGCGGCCGCGGTGCCTTGCCTGGGACTGAAGCGAAAAACGTGAATCTTGGAAAATCCGACCTCCTCCGCCGCCCGGCAAGTGGCGGCAAAATCCTCGTCCGTCTCGCCCGGAAAACCGACGATCACGTCGGTCGTCAAGGCCGGTTGATCGAGCCGGCCGCGGATTTCCTCGCACCGGTCGATAAACCGCCGCACTGAGCAACGACGGCGCATGCGATTCAAAATCGCATCCGAACCGCTTTGCATGGGGATGTGCAAATGCGGGCAAATCCGTCGCGGATGTTCGGCCATGACGTCGAGTAACTCGGGCGTGACCTCGGCGGCCTCGATGCTCGATAGTCTAACGCGAAATTCGCCATCCAAGGCAACGATTCGATGAAGCAAATCGGCCAACGCATTTCCCGAGGCATGGTCCTTAAGTCCCCTCTCCCGACCAACCTTCGGTCGATGCCCGGAGAGGGTTAGGGTGAGGGCATTGTTTTGTTTACAGGCGTTGCAGCCCTCACCCCCGGCCCCTCTCCCAAAGGGCGAGGGGAGAATTTGAGTAGCCTGTTCGGTATCCGCGCCATAATGTCCAAGATGAATGCCTGTTAGCACGATTTCGGCAAATCCGGCCCTTGTCAGGCGGCGGATTTCCTCGAGCACGTCATCGGCCGCCCGGCTCACAAGTACCGGCCGCACCAGCGGAATGATGCAATAACTGCACCCTTCGCGGCATCCGTCCTGGATTTTTACCCACGCCCGATGCCGGCCTTCAAAATTGGAAATACCGTTGGGAATATCTTCCAAACCCCGGCGGGCGAGCAAGTCGGGCAGTTCGCGTTTGTCCCGGATCACTTCACGGACTCCGGGCATGGATGCCGCTTCATCCGGCGCGCGCGTGGCATAACAACCCATCACGATAATTTCGGCCCGGGGATTATTTTTCGCCAATCGTCGGATGATTTTCCGTGTTTTGGCCTCGCTTTCGGCCGTTACCGTGCAGGAATTAACCAGGATCAAATCCACCGCCTCGTCACCGACGGCCTCGCGATACCCCAGGCGCAAAAATCCCTCCCGCGCATATTGCGTCTCATATTGATTTACTTTGCAGCCAAGTGTGACGGTCTTGAGGGTGGGCATAACAGGCACTAGCCCGGCCTACGGCCGCAACCAAAAAAGTTTATGGTAGATGGTTATCAGTTAACAGTTTACAGTTAAGAGACTTGATGTTGGAACTGTAATGACAAATCGCGCAAGTGTTTATGATTGTTAAATTTGCATTTTGAAATTTGCAATAAAAAAACATTCGCATAAAACACACTCAAACATCGACACAAAGACTCTATTCCCCCGGCACGGGTTCTATTGTGGCCTTCATCGAGCCTTTGCAGGCGGAAATATAGGCGTCTTTGCCGTAGGCGTGGATTTGATCGCGTTTCAGTTCGGCGTGTTCCCTGGTCGTGGTCAGCACGATTACTCGGCCCCGGGTATCGACCTCCTTGGCCATCAAAAAACCTTTTTCCACGGAGTAGCCGAACAATTCCATAAGCATTGCAATCACATATTCATAAGAGTGATCGTCGTCGTTCCAAAGGATCACATTGTAGCGCGGTTGCCGTTTGGGCTCCACGGCGTCGCGCTGGTGTCGCTTTTGGACGGTTTCTTCCAGCGGCTCGACAGTTGCGGCAGCATACTCGGGCATATCTGTTTCCCGCTTCCAATCCGGAGGACAGGCTATTGAATCTCAGATAATGAATGTCGCGTATGGAGCAGGTTGCCAAACCTGCTTTTTGGGCAGATTGGCAATCTGCCCCACGACATTAAAAAACCTGAGACTCAATAAATAATGCCAAAACCCCCAATAGTCGGATTTCAAAGACGTTATTATACTGTGGGATTACAATTTTATACAATTTACTTCCTGCTATGAGGTATTAAATTAATATGACCGCAATAGATCAGTATTTGGAAGAAAACGCCCTGGACTTTGAAGACGAACTCTGCGAGTTTCTGCGGATTCCCAGCATCAGTGCCGACCCGAAGTGCAAGCCCGACGTTATTCAAGCTGCCCAATGGATTGCCGAACAGCTTAAAAGGCTGAATTTTTTGGCTGAAGTCATTCCCACCGCCGGCCATCCCCTAGTTTTTGCCCAATCTCCTGTAATTCCAGGGGCGGCCACGGTTTTGGTCTATGGTCATTACGATGTACAGCCGGTCGATCCCCTGGAAAAGTGGATTACCCCCCCATTCGACCCATCGCGTCGCAACGGCAACCTCTATGCCCGGGGCGCCTCGGACGACAAAGGCCAGGTTTTAACGCACGTCAAAAGCGTCGAAGCCTGGATAAAGACCCAAGGCAAGTTGCCCATAAACCTTAAATTTCTCATCGAAGGCGAGGAAGAAGTGGGCAGCCATGCCTTGGAGAAATTCATCGAAAAACATTCCCGCCGCCTGGCATGTAATTGCGTGGTCATTAGCGACGGCAATCAATTCGCGCCCGGGGTTCCGGCAATTTGCTACGGTTTGCGTGGAATCGCATGTTATGAATTGCGTTTGACCGGTCCGAACCGCGATCTGCATTCCGGATCGTTCGGCGGGGCTGTGACCAATCCGGCCAATGCACTGACGCAAATGTTGGCCGGTTTGATCGACGGCCGCGGCAGGGTTCAGATCCCCGGCTTTTACGACGATGTAGTGCCGCTTACCGACCGGGAGCGAAAAGAGTTCGCGGCCCTGCCCTTTGACGAACGGAATTTCTTCAAGCAAATTGGGGTTTCGGCGGCCGTGGGCGAAGAGGGATATACGTCGATCGAGCGCCGTTGGGCAAGGCCCACCTTCGATATCTGCGGTATTTACGGCGGATATCAAGGCGAAGGGGCGAAAACGGTTCTGCCCTCCACGGCCGGCGCCAAAATCAGTTTTCGCCTGGTGCCCAATCAGGATCCGGCCGAGATTACCGCCGGACTGAAGCGGCGCCTATCTGAGTTATGTCCGCCGGGCATACAATACGAATTGATCGACTCGCACGGCAGCCGCGCGGTAACGGTCCCCTTGGAAAGTCCTTACATCGAAGCCGCCGCTCGTGCCATTGAGCACGCCTTCGGCCGTCGGCCGGTGTTTACCCGCGAGGGAGGCTCCATACCCATAGTGGCCGAGTTCAGCAATAAACTCAAAGCCGAATCGCTATTGCTGGGTTGGGGCCAGGACGACGATAATGCCCATAGCCCCAACGAAAAAATCTGCCTGGCCGATTTCCATCGCGCTATAAAAGCCAGCGCGCGGTTGTGGGAAGAACTTAGTAAAATAAAAGGATAAAGGATGAGGGATGAAGGATGAATGATGAATGATGAAAACAAAAGGCTGTAGGCTGTAGGCCGGAGGAATGAAAACTGATTACTGAAAACTGATTACTAAAAACTGTAAACAGAAAACTGTAAACTCACCATGCTCGATCGCAAATTTATCCTGGAAAACGCCGAGTTAATCAAACAAAACTGCGTCAATCGCGGTGTGAAGGTCGATGTGGACCTCTTTGTTTCGCTCGAAGAAAAGCGGAAGCAATTGCAGACCGAGGTGGAGAATCTCAACCGCCAGGCGAATCAGGTCTCGAAGTCCATCGGTCAGGCAAAAGACCCCGCCGAACGCGAAGCCCGCAAGGAGGAAGGGCGCCGGCTGCGGGAAAAAAATCAAGACATCCAAGCAGAAATTGACGCCATCGCGGTCGAGATTGATAAAATCCACCGCTCGATTCCTAATCTTTCCCACCCCCAAGCACCCGTGGGCGTGGACGACAAGTCCAATCTGGAACTGTCCCGGGGCAAAACCCCGTTGCCGAAATTCGATTTCAAACCGCTCGATCACGTGGAACTGGCCGAAAAACTCGATCTGGTCGATTTCGAAAGCGGCGCCAACGTAACCGGGCACGGTTTTTATTTTCTCAAAAACGAGGCCGTGCTCTTGGAACTGGCATTGCAGCAATATGCCGTCAACGTGCTGATGCGCGAAGGATTCACGCCGGTGGCGACGCCCGATCTCGCCCACAACAGCGTGCTGGAAGGCATCGGCTTTATTCCCCGCGGACCGGAAACGCAAATCTACAGCATCGAAAACACCGATCTGAGCCTGGTGGCCACGGCCGAAATCACACTGGGCGGCATGTTGGCCGGCCGGATCATCGACGCCGAAGACCTGCCGCTGCAATTCTGCGGCATCAGCCATTGTTTCCGCACCGAGGCGGGCGCGCACGGCCGGGCCACGCGCGGGCTGTATCGCGTGCACCAATTCACCAAGATCGAGATGTTCGCCTTCACCCTGCCAGAGGAAAGCGACGCCATGCTCGACCGCCTCCGCGAGATGGAGTGCAAACTTTTCGACGGCCTTGGCGTGCCCTATCGCGTGGTCGACACCGCCACCGGCGACCTGGGCGGACCGGCGTATCGCAAATTCGACCTCGAAGCCTGGATGCCCGGGCGGGACGAATTCGGCGAAGTCACCAGCACCAGCAATTGCACCGATTACCAGGCCCGGCGTCTGAACATCCGCTATAAAATAAAAGGCGAAAAAGGCACCCGCTTCCTCCACACCCTAAACGGCACCGCCATAGCCGTAAGCCGGGCGATCATCGCCATTTTGGAAAACTACCAACAAGCGGATGGATCGATAATCATTCCTGAAGTTCTTCGGCCGTGG
>JBEKGL010000116.1:0-8980 GCA_050012815.1 Thermoguttaceae bacterium | reverse complement strand
TCCGCGAGTTGGTCGGCAAACCGGAAGGCCACTCCCTGGCCTGGATCGGCGACGCCAACAACGTCGCCCGCAGCCTGGCCCTGGGCTGCGGAAAATTGGGCGTCAAACTGGTCATGGCCACCCCGCCGCGATACCAGTTTAAGGAAAAAGACATCGCCTGGATCCAACGCCAAGTGCCGGAACTGGATTTGATTGTGACCGAGGACCCGCTCGAAGCCGTTCGCGACGCCGTGGCCATTTACACCGACGTCTGGACGAGCATGGGCCAGGAAAGCGAAAAAGAAGCCCGCCGTAAGGATTTCGCCCCATATCAGGTAAACGCCGAACTGATGTCGCATGCCCAAAAAGGCGCGTTCTTCATGCACTGCCTGCCCGCCCATCGCGGCGAGGAAGTGACCGACGACGTGATCGACGGCCCGCAAAGCGTGGTGGTCCAGCAGGCCGCCAACCGACTGCACGCCCAAAAAGGCGTCCTAGCCTGGCTCCTGGGAGCAAAAGGGTAGTTGACAACCCTCAGTTATAGATTTTACATGGTATTGAAGCGCCGCTATAATATAAGAGCAAAGGCTAATATACCGGATTAAGTGGTGATAAAACCCGGGAGGTTACTGGCATGACGGTCAAAGAAGTGATTCTCCAGGCGGTTGACGATTTGCCGGGTGAGTATCTGAAAGAGTTGGCCGATTTCGTTCAGTTTTTGAAAATCAAGGCCGCCCATCAAAAAGTGCCCACCGCGCTGGCGAGCGAAAAGGTCCTTTCCCGCGATTGGCTCCGGCCGGAGGAAGACGAGGCACGACAGGATTTGTGAAGGGCGATGTCGTCGTACTGCCATTCCCTTTGCCGATTTGAGCCAAACCAAGCGCCGCCCTGCTTTGGTTCTCGCTCCATCCGACGACAATGTAGTAATTCTCTGTCAAATCACCAGTCAATCCGTGCGCGACGGGCACGCTGTGGCGTTATTACCTTCTGATTTCGAGTCGGGATCGCTCCAAAAACCCAGCAACATCCGTCCCAATCGAATTTTCACGGCCGATCTGGATATCATTCTTTACCGCGTGGGCCGCATCAATCGCCAAAAAATTGATGAGGCAATCGAAAAACTTAGGGCACTCCTCCAAGCATAGTCTCGTGGATCAGGCCGTGCCGGATGTTCGCCCGCCCAACGTCGTGCATGGCATAATTCAATGTGTCCGAAATAAAAAATCCGCGATCCCAAGCAAAACGGGCCGCCCGCGCGGACGGCCCGTTCGTCTTGATGGTTGATGATATTTTGCCGCCCTATGCCGTTCGCTTTCGCCGCCATGTGTATGCGAACAAGCTAGTGCTGCAGACTGCGAACAATACGAGGGTGGAAGGTTCGGGGACTTCGTTGGTATTGAAGGTTCCAGACTCTACCGTTTGTATGTAGCTCGTGAAATCGGAGAGCGACATGCCCGTCAAGACACCCTCGGTCCAGAATGCTTGGTCGAGGTCACCCGTGGCAGCGTTAATGAGGACGGTTCCGCTGGGGTCGGTAGCACCGTTCTGGTAATAAGGCACTAGCCATTCGCAAGTACCGTCGTGCATGGTTATTTCTTGCCCACCAAGGGTGCTGAACACACCGTTCAAAAAGGAAAGATCACCCGCCATGCCGGATATGCTACTAATATCGCTGGTGGCCTCGGTTACCGCGCTCGCCAAATCGGGGATAGACTTCGATTCTGAAGTTGGAGCCGAATTGCTCGTGTCAACGGCAACATCTGGATCAGTGACAAAAGCGTAGTTGCCATTCCAGGTACCGTTACCGTCTGTCGTACGTATCGTCGTAAACTGACTCTGCCATCCGCCCGCGGTGTTCGCGATGTAGGCATCTATCCCCAATCCTTCTGCATTGTGTAGTCCAGTCCAAGGGTCTCTCACGTAGAAGCCATTTACAGTGAAGTTAGCGTTAGCTCCAGTCAACGTTGGCTGGACATTGCTATTCACGCCACGAACGTTGATCCAGTGTTGTCCGTGTTTGACCAAAGCCCCTGCGGGAACACCATAGTGATCGATGTTGTAAGCTAATGTGCGAGTTGCCGCATTGAAGTCCGTCATATTATAAGCGACGTAATTGTGGGCGGTGTCGTAGTGGGCCAGTGCGCCCTTCAGACCGTTGGGGTCGGTCGACCAATCGTTAATGTCAGCGTTGTCCGTGCTATTGTTGGCCCTGATCTGCGCGTAGATGTTATCTTGGGTGGGCACGGGATTGGCATGCACCGCATCACTGTCCAAGATCATCTGTGCAGTCGCAGGTCCACAATAATAATCATTCTGCTGGGCATGGTATGTGTTGTTGAGCTTTCGGTCATAGGCTAGAGATTGAATATTTACTGCAATCGCCTTACTTTGCTGTTGACCACCCCAGCCCGAGGATACACTCGCTAATCCAAGATAAGCCTTACCTGTCGGACCAACAGTTAATGAACATAGATCATTGCCAGGCAGGCTGTCGACCTTATCCATACCCAACAATTGGCCGCTACTGTTGAATTTCGCCAACCCGACGTAGTGCGTGCTTCCCACGACCTGATTGAATCCTAAAACGTATGCATTGTCGGATACTTTTACCAAGCTGTTTTGTAGGAAGCCGCCTGTCACGGGTAGTTGAAGCGGGGTTGACCACTGGTCAACACCAGCGGAGTTAATCTTTCGTACATATGGTTGTCCATTGCCGTTGGAATCACAGTTAGCAAGATACGCTACATACAAGTAGTTGCTAGAGTCGGTTGCCAAGCCGTTAACTGCAGTAGCGGTCTCGGGCGTGGTCCAATTTAGCGCCTCCGAAAGGTTGGATGTGTAGTTGCCATAAACCCGTCCGCGCGAGCCAGTATTTGAAAAACCTGTGTCAGATCCACCACGGTAAATTATGCTCTGGTCAGGAGAAAGGGTCATCGCATAATCGTAGGTGTCCTTGGCCGTCGTGTTCTTGTTGGAGACTGACTTCAACAAGTTGCCGGAACTAGATAACTTGACCATCATAGCACCCACGTTGGAACCACTTCCATACGCGCCGCCTGCGTAAACGTTTCCCGCGGAGTCAGTTATTACATCCCGCACATACTCAAACGCGGAAGTGCTGTTAGTGTATTGCCATGTCTTTGTTGTGAGGGTCGAATCGTATTTGTAAACATTATAGCCGCCCCAACCAGATCCCAAGTAAATATTTCCGCTGTTATCAATCCATGTCGCACAAAGATCCATCCCAGAAATGCCGACGCTCTTTGGCCAAGGGGATACCGTGGTGTCCGTGGCAGGATCAAGCTCTGTAAGCCACGCAGTTGACGTGTGAGAATCATTGCTGACCAAAAGCTTGCTTCCATCTGGAGTAAACAGAAGTCGATTGGGTGTCTCTGGATAATTACCACTTTGTAAAGTGGTTTGCCATAGAACTGGGACTGCCGAATATGCTTGCATACAGAACCAAAACACCAAAAGGGCAACAGGGACCCGGACGAAAATACGGATAGACATGTTTTGGACCTCGTGTTAAGGGTGAATCTAGCAGCACTAGTACAACTTTGCCCAATTTACCCCCCCCCCCCCCGCAAATGTCAATCAATTTCTTTTAAATTTCTGGAAATCAGTGCTGCTGAGGGGGTAAGGGGGGTATAACGCAATATGTTGAATCATGCGTTTCTATTTGGTATCTTTAATTTTAGGGTAATTGGAGGAAATTAAGCATGGCAACCAATCTTTCGCCGGAAAACGAACAGTATATTCAAAATGCCATTGCGGCCGGGCTGTATCACGACCGCGGCGAGATCTTGGATCGGGCAGTCGCACTACTGAAAAGACGTGAACAACTAATCCGTGATGTAAATCTGGGTATCGAACAACTCGAACATGGCGAAGGCATACCTTTGGATATTGAAGAAATTAAATCCGCGGTTCGGATCCAAAACGTATGAAAAAGTGGCCGGATAAATTATATTTATGTGATTGATTTTTTCATAAATCTTTTCGTGTTTTCGCCCTTTCGCTATTTCGTGATGAAAGAGTTTACGATTTTCAGTTCACGGTTTTCACTGTACACCGTCCACTTCATTATTCCCCTTCACTCTTCTAAAATATAGGGATGACCACATCCTCGCCCACGCCCGCTAAATCGCTTGCCACACCCGTGCAATATCTAAAGGGCGTGGGACCGGAACGGGCGGAATTGCTTGAGCGGCTTGAGCTTCATACGGTGGCCGACGTGATCTTTTATTTTCCCCGCGATTATCAGGATTTTACCGACGAACGCGAGATCGGCCGACTGGAGGAGGGCAAGCTGCAAACCGTGCGTGGAGTGGTCGATGATATAGAAGTTCGCGTATCGCAATCGGGCAAGACTGTTCTAGGCGTGCTTATCCGCTCCGGGACCGATTATCTACGCGCACTCTGGTTCAACCAGCCCTTCATGCGGGAAAAATTCGATTACGGCCAACGCGTGGCGGTCTCGGGCAAACCCAAGTTCGAAGGGCTGATGTGGCAGATGCACCATCCGCGCGTGGATACGCTTGCCGAGGATGAAGACGAGCCGGCGGGCAAAATCCTGCCGGTCTACCCGCTCACCGAAGGTTTGCAACAGTGGCATCTGCGCAAGATCGTCCGCTTCGCGGTGGAGAATTACGCGGAACTGCTCGACGAGGTCTTTCCAGCCGAATATCTCGATGCCCATAAGCTCTGGCCGATAAAAAAAGCGTTGCCGCAAATTCATTTTCCCGACGACCGGGAAAGTCTTGACCGTGCGCGGCGGCGATTTGTGTATCAAGAGCTATTCGTGTTGCAATTGGCCTTGGCCGTAAAGCGGCGGCAGCAGCACGATCAATGCCGCGCGCCGGCGCTGGAAGCCACTGCGCGGATCGACGCCCGGATCCAACGCTTGTTTCCCTTCGAACTGACCGAAGGCCAAAAGCAGGCGATTGCCGAAATCGCCTGCGACATGGCCGGTCCGCTACCGATGAATCGGCTATTGCAGGGCGAAGTGGGCAGCGGAAAAACCGTGGTGGCCGTATACGCCATGCTCTTGGCCGTGGCGCATGGATACCAGGCGGTGCTGATGGCCCCGACCGAAGTCCTTGCCCGGCAACACGCGCTAACGTTGGATAAACTGCTCGCCTCAAGTAAAGTCCGTCGCGCACAGTTGACCGGCGGATTGCCAAGCGGCCAGCGCGGCACGCTTTTGCAGCAAATCGCCTCCGGCGAGGTGGACATGGTCGTCGGCACCCAGGCAGTGATCCAGGAAGACGTTTCCTTTGCCAAGCTGGGTTTGGTCGTGATCGACGAGCAGCACAAGTTCGGCGTACTTCAACGCGCGATATTAAAATACGCCGGACCGGACCCGCATTATCTGGTGATGACCGCCACGCCCATCCCTCGCACCATCGCGCTGACTTTGTTTGGCGATTTGGACGTATCCACGCTCCGCGATTGTCCGCCGGGCCGGCAAAAAGTGCATACCTATCTGGCCAACGAGGAAAAGCGCGATAAGTGGTGGGAGTTCTTCAAGAAAAAACTCCGCGAAGGCCGGCAGGGATTCGTCATTACGCCCCTGGTCGAGGAATCGGACCAGACGGCGGCCGCGAGCCTGGATGCAACATTCGAGGGCCTGACGAACGGCCCGCTGGCCGATTTCCGCCTCGGTCTGATCCACGGCCGCATGACTCCGGCGGAAAAAGACGCCGTGATGGACGATTTTCGCCGCGGCGAAATTCAGGTGCTGGCCGCCACGTCGGTCGTAGAGGTGGGCGTGGACGTGCCCAACGCCACGCTGATGACCATCGAAAGCGGCGAACGTTTTGGCCTGGCCCAGTTGCATCAACTGCGCGGGCGCATAAGCCGTGGAAAATTTCCCGGATTCTGCTGCGTGTTCGGCAATCCGCAAACGCCGGAATCGATCGAACGCCTAAAAGCCTTCGTTTCATCGACCGACGGCTTTGAACTGGCCGAGACCGACTTCCGCCTGCGCGGCCCCGGCGAACTTTTCGGCACCCGTCAGCACGGTCTGCCCCCGCTAAGGATCGCCGATTTGTTGCGAGACGCCGACCTGCTAACAGAAGCCCGCCGCGATGCCCAAAACCTAGTCTCGACCGACCCCGGCCTGGCCCAAGAGCCACACGCCAAACTCCGCGCCATGATGCTCCGCCGCTACGGCAAGGCATTGGATCTGGGGGATGTGGGGTAAAGAAATTCTTCCGTCTAGCCTATGTCTGACAAAATTCTGACACGGGCATTTCATCCCAAAGGTATCCATCTAGTTCTCGCCCTGCCAAGGATTTATTTACACCACCCCACTGTTTGAAGAAGAACGGAACACGATTTTGAATACACTGATTTCTGATTTGAATTACCCATTTAGATTCAATTGGCCTTGCATCCGGTCCAGATTCGCCGCCCACGATTACCCAATGGATACCTTTTAATGGCAATTTTGGTATTGGCCCCAGCAACGGTTCAAGGGACAGGAAACGAATATTGGCGGGAATTCCAACTAGGGAGCGAATCCGATAAAGATAATCGGCGCTTTCAACGGTTGTGCCCATCCAAACGTTGGCAGGCCATGGGAGATCGGGGGCTAACTCCAAAGCACGTTCGGGGCGCTTGGTCAGGACTTGAAAAGTATGCTGCGAAGCCTCTTGCATTACGGCGAAAACTTTGGCGATGTAATCGGTTGGGACATCCTCGTGAAAAAGATCGCTCATTGAGTTGACGAAAATCATGCGGGGCCGTTTCCAGTGCAGGGGCGCATCGAGCACGTCGGGCTGAAGCGTTACCTTAAACTCATTGCGATAGCGGTGTTGCCCCATCGCTTTGAGCCGCTTTGCCATCCGCTCGGCATAGCAATGCGCGCAACCGGCGCTGATTTTCGTGCACCCGGTAACGGGATTCCACGTCGATTCGGTCCACTCTATTGAAGACGTTTGCGCCATGGTTTTCTCCTCGTCTTGAAAACGAGCAGGGATAATATCTATTCCCCGAAACCACTACAATACCGTTATCTTCCCGGCCCAATATAGTGAACTTTAGTATATATTATATTTTCACCTCCGTCAACACCAAAATCCAGCTAACGTCATTCGGCGTATAACTATCAATCCCGCCTTATTCACGGTCCGTTTCGACCGCCTCGGGCTTCCATCTTAAAAGACGAGGAACCAACGTCGGCCTTTGGCCCCTTCATCTTTTCGAACTCAGAGCGCTGATCCGCAGTAAGGATATCGAGCAGGTTATCGTCGAGTTCCTTGGTCATTTTATCCAGCTTGTGTCCCCCGAATTTTACCAGGCCATCCCCCTGGACCACCGTGGCCTCTCTCAATTTAATTTGGAAATCATCGTACAAAACCTGCATCTTATCTTGTTGTTCTTTGTTGACGTTCAGGGCCTTAATAACGTCCGGTTCGGACAATGCCATGGGCCCTTGTCTTTGGAGATAAATTTGTTTAAGTCTATCAAATTGTTTGGGCAGCAAGATCTTTTCCAGCTTTTTCAAAAATTTATCTTGATTGTTTTTTATCAATTTTTCCCTTATGTCCGCGTGTTCCTGGGGGCTGATGTTCCGAGGCGACGAAGAAAAGCTTTTTCTCATGCCAGTCGATATTGCGTTCGACGCTTCTCCGACTGCCTCAGCCACTTTAGTTTTTTGGTCATCGGAAAGATCCAATTCCTGTTGGAGCTTCTCGTTGTTCAATAGAGATATTTTTCCCATGGGTCCAAGGCCGATGCCCATCCCCCCCATTCCGCCGCCTCCCCCCATTCCGCCATTCCCCGGTCCTGGGAGATTATTGGGACCGCCTTGATTTTGAGCATGGGCCGCGGAAGCCAAAATCTCCGCTGAAATGAAACCGATCAGTATGAATAAACCTTTCTTTCGATTCATTAAATAAACTCCTTTTATGGATACCACCCCGGCGTCACGGAGTACGTGGAAACACGCGAAAGGCCGCAATGAGACGGCAAATGCTCTATTTCTTTTGTTTTTTATATGTAAAACTACTTATACCTAGGCCCTGAATGGGATTAGGGACTTTGACGTCAATCTTCGCCCCTTTCAGTTTTTCAAATTGGCCGCGCTGATCTTGGGTTAGGACTCCCAACAAATTCTCATCGCGCTCTTTTGTCAACTCATTTTCCATTTCACATGTGTTGCCATCAGGTGCGCCATTGGATTTGAAGCCTTCCGGATTCTTCCATTTGACCTTGAATTCATCGTAAAGAACGGTTAAGTCCTTTTGTTGCTTTTCGGTGAGATTCAGGGCCTCGATAACGCCCGGGGCAAACAATGCCATGGCGCCCTGGCATTGGATATTGATTCCATTCAGACGTTGTAACTGATTGGGCAGGAGGATCTCGCCGAGCTTTTTCCATAGTATGTCTTCATGTTTCCTTATCAAGTCGTTGGTTTCGGCCTTAACTTCGTGCATGGCGAGATTCATGGGCAAGGCGTCTAATTTTTCATTTAAGGCGGTCGATGATTTTTTGGCCTCTTCAGCCGCTTTGGTCTTTTGCTCATCGGAAAGTTTCAATTCTTTTTGAATACTATAGCTTTTCAAAAGCCAGACAAGCCGCATTTCCACTTTTATATATCTGCCGTAAGCGTTTTGGGCTTTGTCGTCCGAGCTTGGCGCCCCGTCTTCCAAACCCGAAGCTCCGCTCATCGAGAAATATGGGGTATTGACGAGCATTGCGGTCTTACCCTGGGAATCCCAGTCAAAGTCGAACTTTTCTCCGGTGATTTTTTCAAATTTGGCGCGTTGATCCGGAGTAAGAAGCTCCAGCAATATCTCATCGATTTTCCCGTTGTCATAATAATTCCCGGGCTGATACATTTTATGTTTGTAGTCATCGATCACGGTCTTGGTTGTCTCAAGTTGTTCGCCGGTAATTTTCAGCGTCCCAATAACATACGGGTCGGAAAATGTTAGCGGCCATTCACACTGGATATAAAGTTGTTTCAGCCTGTCGAATTGTTCAGGGCGCA
>JBEKGL010000115.1:0-9021 GCA_050012815.1 Thermoguttaceae bacterium | reverse complement strand
GGCCCTCCAACGATTCCAAAGTTTCCAGGGCCAGTTGGGTGTCGTGCTCACTTCCGCCGGTCATGCCGGGCATGGCGGCGGGAAAACGAATCTCAAATTGGGTTGCCATCGCTCGGCGCGAAAGGTGCATCATCAAGGCGCCGTATTCCGGGCGCAAGCCATCGCCGATTTGGTCCGATGCCGCTTCCCGTTGGACGGATGCTCGGGTATCGGGGGCCGGAGGAACATGCAAAAATTCGCGGCGAGTTTTTTTGCGGTCCATGGGTAGGAAATGTAGTGGAATGGGTTTTATAATTATTGAAACCGCTTGAGGTTTCGCGCTGCCCACTGAAAATCGACCACTGAAACCGCTTGAGGTTTCGCGCTGCCTATTGAAAACCGAAAAGGGCGGACCGCGCCATGCGCAACCCGCCCTTTCATGGATTAGCTTATTGTGTGCCGCGCCGGATTTATTCCATGGCGATCGCTTCAACAGGGCATACGTCCACGCACGCGCCGCAATCGCCGCAGGTATCAGCATCGACCACGGCCAGACCGTCTTTCATTGAAATGGCATCCAACGGACATGACTCGACACAAGTCTCGCAACCGGTGCACTTTTCCGGATTAACTACTGCTGGCATGAATTATCTCCCAAAGCAAGATAGAACAAAAAAATCAAAATCACATTCATTCGCGGGCATTTATGACACAAGTCCTTCCCAGGATTGACACAATAATCCATATAAGAACGGCGTCAAGAGCACCCTATTTCAACTTGACGTTATAGCCGCTTGTTTGTCAAGAGTTTGATAAGCAATCTGGAATACCCGTCCATTTTTGCATATTTCACACACAAAAGTCTGTTTTTCAGAGAGCCCTTCCTTGGGGGGATTTTGAGGAAATTAAATGGAAATGCCATATTGATTCGATGGCTTAGCACATTTTATCTGTATCCGTAACTGATTATGGCATAAGGTATTGCAAATAATATCGAAAAATAATTTCCCAAATTGTTGACAAGAGAAACTAAAAATGTATAATGACGGCGAGTTGACTCTATCGCTGTAATGCGGTGTGAAGTCGAAGATGGTTTTCCCTTGTATGATTTTGGAAAATTCCGTGAGGTAGCGCAGGCCAAGCACGTATTCCGAAAATGACGCGTAAAAGTTTTTTCAAGCGTCGAATTATCGGCAATACCTATTCCTGTGGCTTGGCAAAAAGAGCACCAGCCCTTGTTCAATTATCTGAACCGCGCTTAGGACTCTTTTTTTCTTACTTTCCCTCGCCAACCTAGTCGCACAATGGCGGTGTTATCGTGTGGCCGTGCCTCCGGGGGCAGCAGGGCGGAGTAAAGGAGCATCATGACATTCATGGCATGGACGGCCTGTTACCTGCCACAATAGTAATCGTATTAAAACTGGGAGAAGAACGAATGGTCTGGTTAATAAAAACAGCAAAGTGTTTGGCATTGTCCGCCGTCATCGGCCTCTTAGCTGCAAATACATACGCGGGTTTGATCGACGTGGGAACCGCATACGATGGTTGGAAAGGCACTACTACCTTCCAATCCACTTCTAATCCCGATCTAAAAGGATCTGTGGATTGGATAGTTTATAAGGCGGCAGATTTCCCATTCTCCGGTTACACACCAACGTCCGGTGAGCTCGTATACGTATATCAGGTATTTAGTACTGGAAAGGATCATATAAGCAGCTATTCCGTGATCCTTGACAATCTGGCGGACAGTATCGGCGCGTTCAGCGACTCCACCAATGGCATCACGGGCCAAGCCCCTATTTCCATGGTATTGACCCCTCTGGATTCCGCCCATTGGCAATTTGCCGGGATCAACCAGGGAGAAAACAGCGAAGGGTTGGTGTATTGCAGTCCAAACAAGCCCGAAGATTATTACTCCATTGTGGTTAACGGCGGCTCGTATGCCATAGCAGATCCGATTCCGTCGCCCAGTTCCGCTAAGATTCCGGAGCCGGGTACGCTTTTGTTGTTGATGACTGCCCTAGGCGTTTTGGCGGTAATGAAGATTGCACGGCGACGTTAGCAAATACGGAAAAACTTAGATTGAGATAGTTTGTGTCGGCATGGCCGCAGAGATATAGGGCCGAAGTGTTAGTTTAGCAGCATGGTTTGAGCGTGTTCGGCAACGCGGCTCGGTTGTGTTAAGCGGGGGCATGTCGGCGTTGACATGCATCCTAGTATTATGAAAATTAACATTGTTTTTCGCCACGGAGTGAACCCCATGACTGCTTATTTTCGATACAACAGATGGTCTTTCGCGATTATTTTGGGTATTACTTTGGCTCCGGTCCTGCTGACTTCGGCAACGGCACGCGCCGAACTGCTGCTCTCCACTGACTCTAACGCGATGTCCGGCTGGCATGGCACGTCGACTGTTACCGCAGACATCGGATCGTTTACGGTCAACGTCCAATATGCCGTTTACTCGCCGGGACAATTCAATTTATCTTTTTCTGGAGAGGATCCGAGCGGCGGCGCCCAATACGTTTATGCTTACCAGCTCTTCAACGGCGAGACTAGCGCCGCCAGCATCCGAGAGTTCACCGTGGGGCTGGACGGCAACGAGTCGCCTGCGAATATCGGGTATATTGAAGATCCAAACCCCCCACCCGGCAATGCGACGAACTCAGCTTATTTCGCCGGTTCCATTCCCACATCCGCCGTGTGGGCGTATGTAGATAACAAGGTTTCGCCAGGTTTGAAGAGTAAAATCTTGATCTTCACCAGCCCCTATGGTCCGGAATGGGACAGTGCAACTTTACTGGGCACGAAAGGCTCGGTTGGACAAGCGCCTGGGGATGGTTTGCCAAGCCCGGTTCCAGAGCCGGCCGCTATGTTAGGCCTTGCTAGTATCGGCTGCTTGTTTGTTCTGATCCGGCTGTTTCGACGGAAAAGCCATTAAACCCTCCTATTAACAATATCCCCTAAGCGAATTCCGCAGACGGCTTCTTCATGCACGATTTGTTGTCATTGGGGCCGTTTTGAGCGGAGAACGAGGTATGGATGCTTCCAAATGGGGTAGGCGACTCTTTATAGGATGGATATTAGCCTCTAATTCCATAGCCGCCGCTCATGCCGCCATCAGCGCGGAGAACGCTCTTGTACTATATAATGCGGCCAGCGCGGACGGGATTGAGTTGGCCAATTACTACGCTAAGGTTCATCCGGGCGTTAAACTGTTGGGGCTGACTGGCGTGACCACGGATGAGCAAATCACGGCCGATTATTATCTCACGGTAATCCGGCCCCAGGTTCTCACCGCCCTGAACTCATCGATCGACGTGATCGTGACAACCAAGGGTCTGCCCCTGCGCATCTATACGGAGGAGGCGAACCCCGGCACATACACGGATCCTTTCGGCGTGACCCGCACGGTTGGGACCGATTGGTGGAGGCCTTATTCCAGCCTTGAAAGCGAACTGACTCGCATCGACGTTATCAGTACGCTGCAACAGATGGGAGACCAGACATACTATTCCCAAACTGGTAAGCCGACCGCCCCTCAGCCTTCAAACAATCCTTATTACGACCAGAGCGTCTCTTTCAACTACGGCAACTACTATGTATCCGGATACGGCGGAATGCGGCTGACCGCACGGCTCGACGGCTTCACAACGGCGGATGTCGTGGCCTCCATCAATCGGGCGCAAAAGGCGTATCTGACGCCCAATTCCAGCTATGTCGTGATGGATGACGATCCGACGGCGGGGGTCGACCGGATGGTGCAACTGAAAGACAACGTCCTGGCGCGGCGCGGACAAGAGTATGTTTACGACAACACCACCGCCGCAATCACCACCGCCCCCGGGCCGGTCATCGGTTACGTCAGCCACGGCACAAACGGCGACGGACTGAATCCCGGATACATTTCCAAGCAACTTCAATTTCAGTTGGCCAACGGGGCCGTTTTTCAAACCTACGAAAGCTACAACGCCTACAGTTTTAAGTCCGGTGGAAACCACGACGGCCAAGGCCTCCTGGCCGAGTGGCTGGCGGCGGGCGGCACGGTGGGCGTGGGCCACGTCGAGGAACCGCTCAACGGAGCGTGCAACGTGGCTAACGAAGACCAAATGTTCAAAATGCTCCTAAGCGGCTACACATGGGCCGAGGCCGCCTGGAGTTCCATGCAACAACTTTCTTACGTGAACACGGTGGTGGGCGATCCTTTGATGACTTGGAAACGGCCCACCTCCAACGCCGTCACCTACACTTGTCCGCTGTATGTCGGATTAAACGGCAAGGGCAGTTTTACCGTCAACAGCGGCGGCCACATCGTGGCCTCCGACGTGCAAATCAGCAACGGCACCGACGGTTCGGGAACGTTCAACCTTGCGGGCGGCACGCTCGACATGTCCGATCCCGGCGATACGCTCACCGTCGGCGTCAACGGCACCTTCAACTACACCAGCGGCACGTTGAACGTGGACACCATCGTTGTCAAAGGCGACGGGACAAACGGGGGCAGGATTAATGCAATTCAATTGATCGCCAATACGTTGACAATCGGCGCCGGCGCTGTGGTAACCATCACGGCCATCGACACTTCGATTAAATCGAGCGACGCCGCGAACCTCGATAGTTGCGTGAGTTATACGGGAACGACCTGGATCGAGGACGGATTGCTGCAAATCAACACCCAGACGGGCCCGGTGAATTTGAACGACATCGAGGGCAACGGCTGCCTGGCCGTCGGCGACGGCACTAATACCACCACATTGATTGCCCGATCAATCGCCGTTCAATACTTGACCATAGGCGCAAATAGCACGGTGATTATCTCTGCCTTGTCGGACGCGTCGTTAAGAAGCGGTTCCATCGCATCCGTGCCGGAGCCGGATGTGATTGTGCTGATTGCCGCGGGCGGCGTCTGGCCGGCGGTTTACCTTTGGCGGCGAAAACATCCGTCTTTCGCGGCCGGCGGCGCATCATCTCGAATTCCGCGACTTATAGATAATTCATGAGCGTCATTTTCAGGATACCGGCGGTGGCCTTGAGCGCGGCCTCGTAGGCGACCTCTTGGGCGGCAAGATCGGAAGCGGCTTGCGTTACGTCGGTATCGTAATTATCCGAAAGCAAAGATTTTAGGTTGATTTTTTCCGTGGTCAGGCGGCTTGCCATGGCGTCGAGGTTTTGCTCGCGGACGCCAAGATTCGATTGAGTGAGATTCAACTGCTCCGTGCTTGTATCCAGCAAATCGATTGCCCGGCCGATTCCGGCGGTATCGTTGTTCAGCAACGCTTGTTTGAGCCGAACCAAGGCGGTGAATATTCCTTCGGTTTCGGTTTCGTTGACGTCCGAACCGTCGAGCGTACTTGACGCCGTTATGGTCGCCGAAGTTCCATCGACCACATACCCGTCGCCGGTGTTACTGCCGACGGGATCGAGCGCGGCGTGAAACATGGAAGCGTAGCTGCTACCGTTTATCGCCGAGACCACGTTATTGGCGGTGGTGAAGCCGGGAATGATGCCCACGGTGAGTATTTTATTGTCTATATCATACGTCACGCCGGTAGCCGTGGCATCCAATACGACTTGCACGCCTTTAAAATTATCGCTAGTGTTCGCGGCCGAGACAATGACGCCGGTATTGGGCACGGGCGTAGAACCGATCATCGAAGTCAACTTGGCGCCGTACATGATCGCGGAAGTTCCACTGACAACTTTCCCGGTGCCGTCGTTGCCGCCGGCGGGATTGAGCGCGGCGTGGAATGTGGAGGCATAATCGCTGCTGTTTATCATATTGATCACGTCGTTGGCGTCGGTGTTTCCGCCGGGATCGATACCCACGGTGAGCGTTTTGTTGACTTTATCGTAGGTTACGCCCGTGGCCGTATCGTCCAATACGACTTGCAATCCGCTCAGCTCGACGCTGGCGTCATTGGCAGTGATAATGATAGCGGTCTTTGGCACCGTGGAAGTCAACTCGGCGGTATAGGTGAGAGCGGCGGAAGCGCTCTTTGCCTGGCCTTTGGGAATCAAGCCCAAGTCGGCGGCGGCGGTGCTGGACTCGGAGTTGGCCACCGTCAGAGTTCCCGTGCCTCCGCTGTTATCAACCAGTTCGATGCCGTTTCCGTAAGTGTTAAGCCGGGCGATCAGCTTTCCATTGTTGTTAGAATCATTGTTGATTAAATCGATCACGTCGCCGACGGTGGTCGCCCCGGAAACGTCAATCGGCAGTGCGGTGCCGTCGGACAAAGTAATCGTGAAGTCGACGCCTCCGCTTGCGCTGCCGGAGCCGGCGACTTTCACGCCCGTTCCGTAGTTCAAGTCGCTAAGCTTCGTGTCTTCGGTAAAAGTGCGCAGGCCCAATTGGGCGGCGGTGGTTCCGCCGTTTTCGCCGATCATGAAATCGCAGCCGCTGTCGCGCGATCGGATGCTGATGCCGTCCTTGGCCGAGTTGATTTCAGCCAACAAGCCGGAATTGGCGTTAACGGCGTTGAGCACGTCTTCCACGGTCTGGCAACCGGCCAGGCTGACGGTAAACGTGCTTCCGCCGTTGGTGATTTGCAGCCCGGATTTCAGATCGAGCGCTTTGCCGGAGCCGTCGCGGGTCACTGCGGATGTGCCGTCTTCAACCAGGCCCTGTCCGCCGTTTACGTTGTCCAAGGGATCGATGCCGGCGGTAAAGGCAATATCGCCCGCGTCGTGAGCTTTATTGATGGCGTTGGCCACGTCAATCGCCCTCGATGATCCCGCGGCGATATGTACCGTAATTGTCTTGGCGCTTTTATCGTAAACAACGTATTCGTGGCCTCGGGTAACGCCGGAGTCATCGGCCAGTGTGATCGTCACTCCGTTCAGCGCCTCGCCGGTGTCGGTGGCGGCGCCCATAGTGTCGGCCTTTATCAGGATATCGTTATCGGAGCCCGTGGAATGAACCGTCGCGCCGGCATAGGCTCCGAGAATATCTTGCAGCAAGGTGGTTTTATCGAGCGTGGGCTCAAGAGCGGTTCCTTCAATGACGCCGCTTGCACCCGCGGTTCCGGCGATACCTAGTTCCTTGGCCGTGTTGCTGCCGACGACGTCGCTTATTGTAAGAGTGCCGCTGCTGCCGTCGCCGAGCGAAATGTTGAGTCCGGTGGCGGTTATGTCGACGTTAATCTCAGTGCCGGCCGGGGGATGGGCCTTGATTAACGCCGCCGCATCGCCGATCGTTTTAGCCCCGCTTAGGTCGATGGTGCTGCTGCTCGTGCCGTTAGACACAATAATGCTGCCGGAGTTGACGCCCCGGCCCTGATTCAGATCGGACAAAGCGGTATTGTAAGTCAGGACCGGAGTGATCGTCACGCTGCTTTGCACCTGCGATGAAATCGCGCCGAAGACTTCGTTTCCGTTCAGGTTCGTGTCGAACAGCACGTTAAGGTCGGAATAGCTGGACAACGCCGTTTCGTTGCCGGAGTATTCAATCGCGTTGCCCGAGTATGTGAAAGGTTCGGTGGAGTTTTCCGATCCGGAAAACAGATAACGGCCGGCGTACTTTTGGTTGCCGGTAGCCACCAATTCCTGAATCGTCGCCTGGACCTGTTCCGCGGCGGCGGCGCGCTGCGAGTCGGTGGCCGTGGTGCCCGTGGCGCCCACCGCGGTGGCGCGGATACTGGTTATCAAATTCGATACGTTGGAAAGCGCCGAATCGGCGGTGCTCAAATAAGACTGGCTCGTGCTGATGTTGGTCTGAAGCTGGGTTACGCGTTGCAGGAGCGATTGCACGCCTATTACTGTAAGCGATGCCGACGGATCTTCGCCGATCGAATTGAAACGATAGCCGGTGCTTATTTGCATCTCACTTTTATATAGGGCGGATGCATTTGATTGAATCTGAGCCAACAGTTGACTGCGCACGAACAGGTCGCTTATCCTGGCGGTCGGAATGCTGACGATGGAATTACTCATGGTTCCTTATTCCTACATATTCATTAGTGTATCCAGCAAATCCGAAATCGTGGAAATAAGCTTGGCCGAGGCCTGATAGACTTTTTGATAAATAATCAGATTTACCGCTTCTTCATCCAGACTCACTCCGCTTATGGAACTTTCCTGGGATTTGAGCGAACTAAGGTAAGTTGCGGCCGCGGTGGCGTTGGACGTGGCCGTCGACGATTTTTGGGCCACGTCGGCGACCATGTTGTTGTACATGTCCCCCACGGTTTCGTTATTGTGAGACGTTAATTTCTGGTCGACGAAATTCGCCAGGATTTGGGCGTTTTTGGTATCCGCGCCGATGCCGCCCGAACTGGCGGCGAACAAGGATGGATCGTCCGCAACCGCCCCGCTGATGCCGATGTCGCCGGCCGACGTGCCGGTGAAAAAGACATTCAGCCCCAACGCCGCCAAAACGCCGCTGGTATCGTTGGCAAAGGAGATTTGCGTGTCGGACGAGTCGGTGCTTATTTCCAACTTGCCATTAGTCAAAATCCGGCTTTGAACGCCGTTGATGTTGTTCAGGGCGTCGTTCAAGTCCGCGAGAGTCGTGTCATTGCTTGTGCCGTTCAGATCGATCTGAATGGGCGTGGTAGTCGTAAGACCGGTTTGAGTGTCGGTGACCATCACCTGGAACGATCCGTTTTCCGGCGTGTACGTCAGACCGGCGTCATTCAGCGCCTTGGAGGCGTCGTCCACGGCGTACTGGCCGGTTAAGGCGGTATAACCGCTTAATCCCTGGCCCGATGAATAAACCTTGTTGAACTCGTACGTCAGCGTTTGGGCGAAATCGTTGAGTTGATCGAGGAATCCGCCTAAAATCTCATCCCGGGAATCGGTCAATCCGCGGAGCTCTCCCGAAGTGGGTTTGAGAGCCGCGCCGCTGTCGATAAAGCTAATTTCGGCGGCATTCAATCCGTTGCTGTCGCTGTTTAGCGTCACCTTCACCGGGCGCGCATTTCCCTCGTTCACCAAGTATTCTCCGCCGCAGTAGACGCTAATCGTGCCGTCGGTTTGCTCGGTAGTGCTGATGTTTACCAGCTTGGCAAGTTCCGTCAAAGCCGACAAGCGTTGATCGGTCAGCCC
>JBEKGL010000114.1:0-9120 GCA_050012815.1 Thermoguttaceae bacterium | reverse complement strand
TGGTGGTCACGCACGACATGCGGACCGCGCGGAAAACGGCCGATCGCGTGGCAATGATGTATCCGTTGGAGCGTTTAAAGGAAAATGAGCCCCAAATTATTTACGACGGTCCGCCGGATCGGATCGAAAGCTGTAGCGATCCACGCGTAACGCAATTCGTCCGCGGCGAGGCGGGCGAACGCCTGATGGAAATGCGCCAACAAAACGGAATGTAATAAAAGGGGTCAGAACTATTTTTCCGCGAAGTAACATATTTCAGTTTAAGTTCCATGAAAATAGTTCTGACCCCTTTTTAAAAGGAAAAGAATCATGAACGAACGAATAATGCAATTTCGCGTGGGATTGATGGTTTTTGCAACCTTGCTCATCTTGGGCATACTGATAGCGATGTTCGGCGAAATGCCCAAGATCATCCACGGGGAATATAAGCTTTATATCACTTTCGATCAGGCCCCGGGAGTAAACAAAGACACGCCCGTGCGCAAAAGCGGCATTCTCATCGGCCGGGTAACCAACGTCCGTTTTTCCGACGATGACACCAAGGTGCTGGTCACCGCGGCGATTCAGGAAAAATATAACTTGCATAAAAATGAGGTCTGCCGCGTGCAAGCGAACTTGCTGGGCGACGCCATGTTGGAATTCATCCGCTCGTCCAGCGAACCGGTCTCCCCGGAACTTTGGAAAAACGGCGACAAGCTCAAAGGCATGTACACTCCGGAGCCTACCCAATTGATCGCAAACATTCAAGATAAATTCGACAGCACCGTAAACTCCGTGCAAAACACCAGCAGCGATTTGGGCGCCGCCAGCAGAAAACTTACCGTTACCTTGGATACGCTGAATTCCATGCTCGAACAGAACCGCGAAGGATTGAAAAACGCCGTCGATCAGGCCAACGACGTCATGACCAGCACCAGGAATATAATCGGCGACCGCGAAACTCAAGAGCAACTCCGCGACGCCATGCGACAAATGCCGCAGATGATCAAGGACACCCACGACACGGTCCTCAAGATGCGCGAAACCATGGCCGCGGTCGATCGCAATCTGACCAACATCGAAGGATTCACCAAGCCCTTGGGCGAACGGGGCGAAACGCTTATCGACAACCTCGACCGCGGCACGGAACGTCTCGACAAACTCGTAAGCGAGATGCTGAAATTCAGCCAGGCCCTAAACAGCTCCGAGGGCACCATCGGCCAGTTGGTCAATAATCCCGAGTTGTACCAGCACATGAATCGGGCGGCCAAAAATCTCGATGAAATAAGCCGCGAACTGAAACCCATCGTCAGCGACGCCCGGGTCTTTTCCGATAAAATCGCCCGGCACCCCGAAATGCTGGGCGTGAAGGGCGTCATGCAAAAAGGAGCGGGAATTAAATAGATTCTATTGCGGAAATATCAAGTAGAGTGCGTGCTTGCACGCACGATATTTTGCGGAAAATAACTACTCATAATGTCTAGTTTCTATGCCTGCCTTCATTGAGATTTCCGCCATGTAGAACACTCAGCCCCTACTTGCGGTGCGGTGCGCGCTATCCTATGCTAATTGAAACGGAAATCACGTTCCAGGGTAAGATAGGCCCCATTCGAATTATCCAAATGATGACCACGCCAAAAGGGATCGAGAACACAGAGCTCCTTGAGAGTATATTCGGTTGTTGGCCATCATTTCATGATGCCGAGATTGACAGCATTGTGATTACACGGGATGGTGATTCCGGTCCACAGATGGACATTTCGATTCATCACTGGCAGATGACGAGCGAGGTGGATTCCAAGGGTTATTATGTCATGAAGCACCACACCCTGACGACGATGCGTTTTTCCAACATCAGCGATTTACTGTTGGCCGATTTCAATGGGCAGAATGTTCTACGTGATATTGAAATTTCACAGACTGCAAAGCCAGATTCAGAATCCATGTTTTCAGTTTCAATGCCTACCAGTTACGGATGCGAGGCATTTTTTAAATGTGAACGTATTTGCGTCATGTCTGCTATCCCTTACATGAAACATGATGCCTAACCAGATCGGTCGAGCGAAAAGCCGCTGCTAGGGTGCCAAGCCCACTCTGTCTTGGGCATGTCGGGAATGCGATAACATTGCAACATGTTCACGCAAGCGTGGATATGCCACCCGATTTTCCGACTATCCGCAACAAAACTACCTACTACCTACCACCTACTACCTACTGTTATCACCTCGGCGGCAACTGATGAACGCCCTGGCCGCCGATGTCTGGGGGAGGGTTGTAGCCGGGCGGGGTCAACATATTTGGCTGCGAATAAGCGTTCGGCTGACCATATGCACCCGGTGGAATTGAAGTATTCGGCTGTGGGTAAGCATTTGGAGGTGGATACGGATTAGTGCCGGGCATTGTACCGGGTAAAGTGCCGGGCATGGTATTGGGTGTGCCCGGTTGCACAATGGGGCCTGGAACGCCGGGCTGCGACACCACAGCCCCTGCCGGAAGGACTAAATTGTTGTGCCGCAGACTTTCCGCCCGGTAAAGCAGTTGATCGGTCGGCACGATCATCTGCGGCTTCAGTTGGTAATCGATCATGCGTTGATCGCGGATTTTGCCGGGTACGAAATTTTCGGTAATGAAATCGACCGGCGGATATTCATACCACGGCGTTGGAAACGGTTGCATCACGGTCAGCGTTTCGTATCCGTCTTTCACAATGCGGATCTTGCGCGTGCCATAATAAGTGAAATCGGTCGAAACCGGCGTTGTGCCGATTTCGTAATCGTCCACGTAAACCAGAGCGCCCGGCGGATTGGTGCGAATAGTCATCCGCCGCTCCACGCACCCGCTTTGGGTCGGCAAAAGAACGGCTGCCAACAGTATCCCCGCCCAAACATCCCGGCGGGCAATCAATGTTAAATTTCGATCGGACAAGAACATAGCAATAGCGCCAAAGACAAGGAAAAGTCGGGCGGAGTATATCGTCCCAGGCCGATTGCCGCCAGAGTGGATTACAAATCCGCTCCACACGAATTCTTTTCCAGCTTATTCAGATTGCCCAAAATAACGCCGCTGGAAAAACAATGCCACGTTCACCAGTCCGATCATTACGGGAACCTCGACCAACGGGCCGATAACCGTGGCAAAGGCCACATTGCTCTTCATGCCGAAAATCGCCACCGCCACGGCTATTGCCAGCTCGAAATTATTGCTGGCCGCCGTGAACGATAGCGTCGCGGTTTGGGCGTATGTGGCGCCAATCTTGCAGCCCATATAAAAACTGACCAGGAACATCACGACAAAGTATATCAGAAGCGGGGCGGCGATTTGCAGCACGTCCAGCGGTTCGTCCACGATTTTTTCACCTTGCAGGCTGAACATCACAACTATTGTAAACAGCAGTGCGATAAGCGTGATCGGGCTGATTCTGGGAATGAACTTTTGTTCGTACCACGGCCGTCCCCGCGATTTAACAAGCACGAATCGAGTGATCATCCCGGCCAGGAAAGGGATGCCCAGATAGATGAAAACGCTTTTGGCAATCTGGCCGATGGTCACTGCGACCACCTCGCCCTTCAGCCCCAAAAGCGGCGGCAACACGGTAATGAAAACGTAGGCGTAAAGACTGTAAAACAAGACCTGGAAAATGCTGTTAAACGCCACCAACCCGGCCGCGTATTCAGTATCGCCTTTGGCCAAATCGTTCCACACGATGACCATCGCAATACAGCGCGCCAGGCCCACCAGGATCAAGCCGGTCATGTAACCGGGCTGATCGCGCAGGAAAACCACTGCCAGGCCGAACATCAGCGCCGGACCGATCAACCAATTTTGCACCAGAGACAATCCCAGCACTTTCCAGTTGCGAAACACGTCGCCTAGTTCCTCGTATTTTACCTTGGCCAAGGGCGGATACATCATCAGGATCAAACCGGCGGCAATGGGGATGCTCGTGGTCTTATCCATTTTGAAGCCGTCGATCAGTGCCGCGACTCCGGGCGCTAAGCGCCCCAGCGCCACGCCGGCCGCCATGGCAACAAAGATCCACAGCGTAAGATAGCGATCGAGAAACGACAGTTTTTTTACCGCGGTTGCACTCATTGAAAATGCACGTATTACAAGAGAGGAGAATTTTTTACGCACCCGATTTACTTGGGCGGGCATTTACTCCCACACAGTTTGTGCACGTCCATCTTGAGGATTTGTTCGAGGCGTTCTAAGTCGCCGATTATTTGCGGATCATCGGCCAACGATTCCCGCGCCCACTCCAAGGCCCCGCGGACGATCGGTGATGCTTTCGCCCCCGCATGCCGGTAGTACATCCAGCGGCCGTCCTTGCGGGCATTAACCAGACGCGCGGAACGAAGAATCGACATGTGCTTGGAGACCGTCGACGGGGCGAGCTTTACCAATTCGATGAGTTGGCAAACGCAAAGCTCTTGTTTCTGTAAAGCCAGCAACAAACGAACGCGGTTTTCGTCGGCCAGGGCCTTGGTAACGGCCATGAAGTCCCACATAGCGCCTCCCGATGTTTCAACGAAGGACCATTTTGTCAGATGGCCATTCTTATCTGCTTCAGGACTCGCCGTCAAGCATACATCCACGTCGGGGTGGTTCTGAATCTCTTCATGCAACATGCAATTCTTTCCAGTCCTGATCGTTCGAGAGGATTGCCCCGTTGGTTAATCGCAGAGTGTTTTTCGCCCTTTCGGCCGCGCGCGGATCGTGCGTCACCATGACAACCGTCCGGCCTTCCCCGTTTACGTCCTCGAAAAACTTGATTACGTGTTGGCTGGTCTCGGGATCGAGGTTGCCGGTCGGCTCATCGGCTAAAATTACCGCCGGATCGTTGGCCAGCATCCGCGCTAGCGCGACGCGCTGTTGCTGCCCCACGCTAAGCTCGCAGGGCTTGTGATGCAGTCTGTCGGCCAGTCCCACGCGGTCCAGCAATGCCGTCGCTCGTTCCGCTTGGGCCCAGTCGTCCAGCCCGGCAAGATACAGCGGGATTTGCACGTTCTCCAAGGCCGATAGATAAGTGACGAGATTGAACGTCTGGAAGACAAAGCCGATTTTCTTCCTTCTCAGCCTGGCGCGCTGGTCCGATTTCAAGTCGTAGATCGACTCTCCTTCCAGCAGCACGCGGCCCGAACTGGGCGATAACATGCCGCCCAGCATCAGCAATAGCGTGCTCTTGCCGCTTCCGCTGGGCCCGACCACCGCCACGAAGTCGCCCTTTGATATGTGCAGATCGGCTCCGTCCAAGGCCGTCACAAACTGGCCGCGATGACGATATTTTTTGGAAACGTTTTCCATTCGTAACATATTCAGATCTCCTGGAAAGTCGAACACGGATCGAGCCGGGCTGCTCGCCGGGCGGGAAAATAGCTGGCGGACAAGGCCAATACCACCGAAATCAGCGTGGCCCAAATCGCAAGCATGGGCATGGGAAGCACGGGCACGCCGGCCAGTTTCGGCCCCAAGGTTACGGCCAAAACGGTCCCCAGCAAGTAACCGCAAATCCCGCCGACAAATCCCAACAGCAAGGCCTTAAGCAGGAAAATCCGCAGTATCAGGAATGAATCGGCCCCCAAGGCCATCAGTGTGCCGATCTCGCGACGTCGTTCGTAAACGTTCGCGTACATGTAATTGGCAATGCCCGCCCCGCCCACGAACACGATAATCACCAGGAAAATGAGCGACAGCCTCGACATCAGTTGATTCATCTTGATCTGGGCGTCGGCGATCTGCGTAATTGTGACCACCTTTGCGTCGGGCAATAAACTGTTTATTTTCTGGACCAGCCCCTTCGAGATTTCCTGGCAGCAACCCACTATCTCGATGGCGTTTATCACCGCCCCTTTGCCGGAAAGATCCTGCACGCGATGCAGATGGGCGAATATTCGTGAATCGTCGATAGTGCCCGTCTGCGGCAACACGGCCGTTACGGTGAACGCCTGGCCGAGCAGCGTCAACTGATCGCCTTCCTTCAGCGAGAGCGCCGAGGCAACATCAGCCCCGATCAGAGTTTCCTCGTTCGAAAGGTTGTCGATCACTCGCTTACGGACCAGTGCTTTTTTATCTCCGCTTGCGAAAGGCAAGGTCGGCATCGCGCCGCAGCCGACGGGACGCGAAAAGATTCCCGCCCCTCCCCAAGCCGTTTTCGCCTGGAACTCGCTCTTGGGCAGGATGCCGGTAAGCGTGAACGTCCGCCCCTTGAGTTCCACGGGAACCGAAAGCTTGGGCGATATGTTGTCCAGACCTTGCAGGTCGGAAAGGGCCAATTGCGTGACGTATTCCTCGGGAATTACCTCGCTCTGCATGTCGGCGGCGTAGTAATCCTGTAAACTCGCCGACTTGGGCAACACCAGGACATTCGCTCCCAGCGAGTCCATTTCCCGGGCAACGGCCTTTTCGGAATAAAAAGTAATGTTCTTGATGGAAACGATTACGGTAATCCCCAGCAAAATGGCGAGAAAGCTCGTCAAGAGTTGGCTCTTGCGTTCAAAGATTTCCCGCCATACGAGTGTGCGCATGCGCATCGGTCGATCTCCTATTTCTTGGGGCAACATCCGTTCGGTCCGCACTTGCCTCCGGGGCAGCAGCTCGACTGCGCCGAGGTAAGCTTGGCGATTATTTGCTGCTTGGTCGCCGTGGCGTCGAACTTGCCGATCATCGAGGCCGGCGGAGCAAAGAACACTATCACCGGCTTGGACGAATTTGAATCGACCTGAAGGTCTTTCAGAAAATCCGTTTCGGCCTGGTCGCGGGCGTTCAGCACGACGATCTCGGTGGCCCCGCCGTACTTCTCATCGGCCTTGAAATCCCGAACCCCTTGAGGAAGGACTACCGGATCCTCTTGATTCGCTTGATCTACGACACATACAAACAGCAGTTTTTTGTCTTGCAGGGCTTTCATGGATAGTTGCGTGCCCGGACTGACGAACGCCGTGCGTAATTGTTTTTCATCGAATGTGCCCGTGAATGCCTTGGTGACCGCGCCGCAGGGAGCAATCGACAGAACCAAGGGCAAAGGGGAACGGCTCGCGCCGAAACGATCGACGACCGTTTTTTCCGCCGAATTTGTCGTTTGGATAGATACGACTTCGGCCTGATCCGCCATTTTTGCCGCCGTGGGCTGCAAGATGCCCCAAACCTTGTCGGTCTGCTGATTCTTATCCTTCCAAAAGAAAATAAACACATATTTGTTTGCGGCGGCGGCCCGATCAATGGCCGCCTGAGCCTGGCTGGGGTTATTTGCAGCGGCCTGAGATGCGCCCGTGGGTGTGCGAGCGACGCGGTCTTGGGCTTCGGTCATCCCGATACTTACTGCCAGGGTTACGCCAACTATTGCCAGAAAAATCCACCTCATTGCTTTGTTCCTCCTGTAAAATGGTTGAAGACTATTACTTCTATCGTTCGCCAATTAACGATATATTAGCCGATCCCATGAACTACCACTAGTACAGTCCCTGGCCACTGCTTAGTGATTTTTGCTAGAGGGATTGGGATTTCCACAATTTTCGGCTAAAATGTTTGATAGACTATTTGACTGCATCAGGTTATCGAACTACCACATCCCATAATACGCATTTCATCCATATTACCTATTATTAGCAATGCCCCAGTCTTCGCCCTGGAAAAAGTGTTTGGAAAACGCCGCATTAAGTGACTTGGGATTGCGCCGCGCAAATAACCAAGACAGCTTCACTGGGTTTTTGGCGGGAAATCAGCAGGATTATATCCGGCGCGGGCATCTTTTCATGGTGGCCGATGGCATGGGGGCGCATGCCGCCGGGGAATTGGCCAGCAAGATTGCCACCGATGTGGTGCCTCTGACATATCAGAAACTCCGCGACAAATCGCCGCCCGACGCCCTTTTGGCCGCCGTACTGGACGCGAATAACCAAATCTACACCCGCGGACAGGCCAGTCCCGAGTTCAAGGGCATGGGCACGACATCCACGGTGCTGGTGCTTTTGCCGCAAGGGGCTCTTTTAGCCCACGTGGGCGACAGTCGGGCGTATCGTGTCCGGGGACAAACGATAGATCAACTCACGTTCGATCATAGCCTGGTTTGGGAACTGCAAGCGAGCGGTCAGAAGTACGAGGAGCCGATCTCAAACTTCATAGGTAAAAACATCATTACCCGATCGCTGGGCCCGAATCCGAACGTGCAAGTCGATCTGGAAGGCCCGCATCCCTGCCTCCCCGGCGATACCTTTCTGCTGTGCAGCGACGGGCTCACCGGTCAAGTGCAGGACGCCGAGATCGGCGCAGTGCTGGTTTGCCTGCCCCCGGCCGAGGCAGTGCAGGCCCTGGTCGATCTGGCCAATCTCCGCGGCGGGCCCGATAACACCACGGTGATTTGCGCCCGGGTGTTGGATCGGCAAATGGCTCAAGATGCCGGCGGCCGGCCGGCAACCGCGGCGGGCGATCAAAATCTTCGACGGGTTCATCCGTTGGCATGGGCAATTTCCACTGTGGCCTTTTTGGCGGCAATCGGCCTGTGTGCCATCGGACAATGGGCTACCGCGTTTTTACTTCTGGC
The DNA here is from genome assembly GCA_050012815.1 of Thermoguttaceae bacterium. Classification (GTDB taxonomy): domain Bacteria; phylum Planctomycetota; class Planctomycetia; order Pirellulales; family Thermoguttaceae; genus JBEKIK01. Next base: position 602 of record JBEKGL010000114.1, on the reverse strand, counting down.
TGTCGTCATACCCGGTATAATGACCTTGTCACGGCGCTCCCGCCGCATCGACAAGATTCCATCATTTGACGGCCGGCATTTCGGCCGAGGCCCTTATGTGAGTTGCGATTGCGCGCCTGATGATAAGTTCATCGTTAAACTCATTGAAATCATCAACCAATTGCGCGACGCCGCCGTGGGCGAAAACTGGAAGATCGACTGGGACCGTTTCAACCAATTCCTCGCCTCCGCCGACGATGCCCGCAACTCCGCCGACTACGTCGCCTCCGCCCGCGAATATCTCCGCGCCATCAGTTTTATGATGGCCGAACTCAAACACCAACACCCGCACGGCGACTCATAATAATATTACTTTGTCCGTTTAGCCCGGGCACTTGTGCCCGGAGTTATTTTCGGAATTATCACAAATGATAAGAAAATGCACGGACAAAGAAATTGAAGCAATATTCCAGATCATCAACGACGCCGCGGCGGCGTATAAGGGCGTCATACCCGATGATTGCTGGCACGAGCCTTACCTGACGCTGGAGCAACTGATATGGGAGATCGGCGACGGCGTGTGCTTCTGGGGATTTGCCGATGAAAACGGCTTGATCGGAGTA
>JBEKGL010000113.1:0-9134 GCA_050012815.1 Thermoguttaceae bacterium | reverse complement strand
TCGAGGTAAGTGTCGAAGATGCGGTCCAGGATGGTCCAGTCGTAGATCGCCCTGCCTTGCGGGTCCTCGGTATAGGCGTTGGAACTGCCCCATTTCAAGGCCGGCGTGCCGTCGCCGGTAGTCAATAGGTTGTGCGCGCGGAAGTAAACTGTCCCCTGCCCCAGTTGCCCAAGCTCCGCAAGCAGCTTTTTGCCGTCCTTCATGTAAGCGTAATTCGGTTCGTCGCACCCGAAAAAACGCCATATCGGCCGCAATTCGCCTTTATTCTGAGCTGCATCCACGCTTATTGATACTGGAAACGCGCCGCTCTGAGCGCCCGGCACGGACTGAGATTCATCCCCGGCGAAAATTGCTCCGCCGACAATGACCTTGGCGATTATCGTTAGTATTAATACCGTTCGCATACATTATCCTTTACTACGCATCCAATTTTTCGCCGCCGATTCCATGAGGATGAAAAAGGCCTGGCCTTCGGCGGCAACTCCGGGGCGATCGAATTTTGGGGCTCCGCATACTCCCTGAACGAATCCTTGGCGGTCCAGCTTTTTCCACGCCGCTTGACGCATGCGCTCGGCCGCGGCAATGTAATCGGCCGAAAGCCAACCCGCCGCGGCCCCGGTATAAATCGAGTAGCTTAGCATTTGCCCCAGATTGGTTTCCACGAAGGAATTCGGGTTATCGACCATGTCGTGGAACAGTCCGTCGGGACGTTGAAACGCCAGGCAGCCATCGACAAGGTCCTTCAAATATACAACTAACCGCTTTTTATCCTCGCCGCGTTCAGTCGGCAGTGCCCGGATCACGCGCGTTATGCCGGCCGCGGCCCAGCCGTTGCCCACGCCCCAAAAATCCTTGCGTTTGAACCTCTTTTTGCCGTCGTTCCATATATGGGAGAGCAGCTTTTTGTCGGCATCCCAGAGGCGCTTGCGCAGGCCCTCGATCTGAACGATCGCCTCGTCGAACCGTCCGCGCACGGCCAGGTACGGCGGAGCGGTGTTGAAACTGTCGGACCACATCTCCGGACTGCCGAACACGTGATAGAGCGTGCCGTCATCCGCCCGAGGCGCGCGTTTCAGCAAAAACTCGAGCAGATTATCCGCCGCCCGGAGCAAGTCCCCGTCGGTGCTCATGAGTCCGGCCCGCCAAACCATTTCGCCGGCCATGGCCGGATCGGTAGCCCCGCCGCCCACGGCTGCCAAGCGTCCGTCCTCGGTCGTATTTATAAGTGAGGCCCTGGCGAGCAACACGGCCGTTTCCCGGTCTCCCCATTCCCACATTGCCTGACCGGCCATGCCCTGTTCCCAGGAATACCGCTGCATGGCCAGCATGGCGTTTTTGACCTTTTCGACCTTATCGACCGTGCCGGCGGCGGTTTGTTCCGGGTGCGTTTCGGCTGCATCGGCCGCGGCTGCATACAACCCGGTCGCCGAAGCCGCCAAAGATGCGGCAAAAAAATTCCGCCGGCTTAGATTCATATATTTTTCCTTAGTCGCCGTAACAAAATAAACCCATTAAATCAGGAGGCCGGACATTCTTGTCTGGCCGGAAAAAGACAGGCAAGAATGCCTGTCCTCCTGTTCAAAATTAGGCAGGTTATTTTGTTACGGCGTCTCATTGCGGTTTCCATCCGTCTTGCCCGCCGAAGACGTTTTGCGGCGTGTAGGTTTTGGCCTGGTCGTCGGTAAGTTGTTTGGACCATGAAACCCGGGCTTTGGGATTCGCGCCCGGGCCGGTGCTTTTGTATTCGGCGTATCGGGCGGTTTTTTCGCGCGCCGGATCGCGCCAATTGTTCCAGCCGGCGGGCAGGATCGTGTCGGCCATTTCCGTGTTCAAAAAAGCCACGTCGGCAAAGGGTCTCCAAGGCCGCCCAAGATAGCTCTTCTTTGTTCCCGGCTTGCCCGTAATACTGCAATTGGAGAACACGAACCCGAACTGCTGATCCTCCGGGGTCGAGGCCGCCGTGATATATCCTTTGTCGCGGCAATGAATGTGGCATTTTTCAAAAAACGCCGTGCCCGCGCCGAAAATAAAATCCACGTGCCCGGCGATGTAACACTCGTCGAAGTAGTGCCGCCCGGCGTTTATCAAAATCGTGTCCTGCCAACCCAGGAACCGGCATCGCTTGAACACCCCGCGGTCGCCCAGGATTCGCGCGGCCAAGGCCTGGCTGCCGGTACCGAAGCTATTTTCAAAGGTGATGTTTTCCGCGCAAAAATCATCGGCTGCGACGTCGGTCGAGGCGGTCTTGAAAGTTCCGATCGGCTGGCCGTCGGCCCCTGGACTTTTTGCATTCAGATCTCCGGTCAAAACGGTCGTGTCCCAGTCTTCGCCCACAAGATGAATGAACCGCTTATCGGCCGGAATCGCAAGTGGACCTTTATAGATGCCCTTTTTAACGAATATGATATATGGTTTTGCCAGTCCGGCGGGCGTCGCGTCCACGGCCTGCTCGACGGAGTTGAACCGTCCGGAGCCGTCGGCGGCCACAACGACGTCGGCCTTTTCGATTTCATTCTTGATCTCGCCTTCGATGCCCGCCGAGGCCGGCTTGAGCCATTTATCCTTCCACTTTGCATAAGTCCGGGCCACGGACTCGCCGTTTTCGACATACCAGCGGTAATGGTTGCGGCGTTCGGGTTCGATTTCATCCATGCTGAATTTTTTCACCCCGTCGCGGCCGCTAAACATGGGTCGATTGGTTTTGATATCGTAAAACCGCGCCCAAAGCGGCGGTGCGTCCTTATCCTCGACGATTTTTCTATCGCCATCCACCGATATTTGACGGATGCCGGTTAGTTTCGATGCCGCGAACCACTCCGCGCCGCTTTTTACGGCACGGATGACTTCCGGGCTGGGATTATCCAGGCTCATCAACAATTCCAATACGCCGTCGCTTTCCGCCCCGCTGAGCGAAACCAACTCGTACGTCCGCCCGTGCTGCGGGCTCAAATCTATTTCGTCGTGCTGCGCACACCAGACCGTGAGCCTGCCGTTGACGACAATCTGGCATTTCAGAATACACTGGATTCCCTTGTCGAAACTCTGCTTTATCGCCGCGAGGCGCTTGGCATCGAGAAAATCGAAATCCGGCGACGAGGCCGCGTCGCCCAACAGCCGCATTAGCCGCGTCATGGCGTCGTCGTTGAAAGTGATAAAGCGATGATATTGCCGGTCGGGCGGATAAGACTGCGGCCAGCCCCCGGTCGGATACTGGGCCTTCAGCAGCAGGTCCAGGCCCTTGTTGACGGCCTCCAGGCAACGTTCGTCCTTGGTGATGCGATAGGCCCGGGCCAGAAAGCGTATTTCCGGCATGGTCGCTCCATTGTCGAACGTGCCGCGCAGCTCTTTTTTCTCGCCGGTAAAGGGTTTTGCAGTGTTGTCTTGATTCTTCGGCCAGCCGCCTTCGACGTCCTGCCAGGATAGGACGTTTTCGATGATTTCCCGTCCTTTGTCGCTACTAAACCATTCATCGGGTTTTTGGGCGTAGAGCCCCCACGGCGCTGAATTGGCGGCCCGCGCGGATATCGAGCCTGTAAAGACACATAAGGACAAAATTAATAATCGTACTATCCGGTTAGGTGCAAGATTATGGCAAAACATATTCAATTTGATCCTTTAACGTGATATCGCGAAACCGCAAGCGGTTGATATTGTGAAACCGCAAGCGGTTTGTTAGCTACTCAGGTTTTGCGTCTTTTCGAATAATGGGATCGCCGTCCTTGACGGTCAGTTCCAGGCCGGAAAAATCCACGTCTTCCACATTTTTTACTTCAAGCCCTTTTTGCGCGGAGATTTTGCAATTTTCAAACTGCACGTTCCTGATGGGGCTGTCGGGAAGCCCTTGCATTATTCCCGCGTTCTTGGCGTCTCCCGAGATGTTGATAAGTTGCACGTTGCGGACGACCACCAGGATTTTTGCCGGTGGATTGCCGGCGTTGGCCGCCGCATACAGCAGGTTGAACTCGAAGGCCCGGCGAACGTTGTGCATTTTTATATTTTTGAAAATGATGTTCTCGACGACTCCGCCGCGGCTGGCCGTCGACTTGATGCGGACCGGGGCCCAGTTGTCGTTTTCGGCGGTGCAATCGCGGACCTCGACGTTACGGATGGAGCCGGAGGTTTCACTTCCGATGGCCACCCCGCCGTGTCCGTAGCCCCAGCGGCACTTTTCTACTACGATATCCTGGCTGGGCCGGTTAACGCGCAGCCCGTCGGCGTCGCGTCCGGCCTTGATCGAAATGCAATCGTCGTTCGCGTCGATGTCGCAAGCGGAGATCAGCACGCGCCGGCTGGAATCGACGTCGATTCCATCGGCATTGGGGATGTTGTGCGCTGCCCGGCTTTTGAGGTTCCGCACAACCACGTCTTCGCTGTAAAGGATGTGCAGGCCCCAAGAGGCCGGGTTCAACAAGCTCAGGTCGCTAATGCGGACGTTGCGGCAGTTCTGGAAACATATCAACTTCGGCCGGCCGGGCGGAGGAACCGACACCTTAGTCTTGGGTGGGATGCCTTTCTGTGCGTTCATCTCGTTAAAAAGCCGCACCCACTCGTCTCCGGAACCGTCTATCGTGCCCTCGCCGCTCACTTCCACGCCGGTTAAATCGACGGCGCTGAGCAGGGCCGAGGATCGTTCGGTTTCCGCGCCCTCCCACCGTGTTTTCACCGCCGGATACTCGTTTTGATCGGTCGTCCCTTTAAGCACGCCATCTTTTTCTATAAGCAGGTTCACGCCTTGTTTGAGGAAGATCGCGCCCGTGATGAACGTACCCTTGGGCACCACGACCGCTGCGCCGCCCTCGGCCGCCGCGAGATCGATTACCGCCTGAATAGTTTTGGTGTTGAGCGTTTGGCCGTCGCCGATTGCGCCGTGATCGGTGATCACATAGCGCTTTGCCGGCTTGGCTTCGTCAGGTTTTGCGCCCTTCCAGATAATCGGCTCGCCTTGCTCGACTTTAAGATCAAGGCCCGACAGATCGATGTTTTTCACGTTTTGCAGGGTCAGGCCTTTTTGAGCGGAAATTTTGCAGTTCTCGAACTTCACGTTCTCGATGGGACTGTCATTCATTCCGTGCATCGATCCGGCGGACTTGACCGTGCCGGTGACGTTGATAAGTTTCACGTTGCGGACAACCGTCAAAACCTTTGCCGGCGGAGCAAGGGGCTTCACCATCCGCCATTCCATGTTAAAAGTCAGTGCATTCCGGGTATTTTTAAGTTCGATATTCCGATAAATGATGTTTTCCACCACACCGCCGCGGCTGGGCTGCGACTTGAAGCGGATGGGCTCCCAATTGTCGTCTTCGGCCGTGCAATCGCGGACCTCGACGTTGCGGATGCCGCCGGTTACTTCGCTGCCCATGGCCACGCCCCCGTGCCCGTAACCGAAGCGGCACTTTTCGATGATGATGTCCTCGCTGGGGCGGTTCACGCGCAGGCCGTCGGCGTCCTTGCCCGACTTGATCGAGATGCAATCGTCGTTGACGTCGATGTCGCATTTCGTTATGAGCACCTTCCGGCTGGAATCGACGTCGATCCCGTCGGAACTGGGTATGTCGTGCCGGGCGCGGATGTTCAGACCGTCCACAATTACGTCCTCGCAATATAGAATGTGCAGGCACCACAAGGCCTGATTGCTCAACGACAGGCCGGAGATGTTCACCCGCCGGCAGTTCTGAAAACAAATCAAGCGCGGGCGCGGCGGCAATGTGGGAGTATAGCCGGAACGCTTGGCATCCTGCGGTTGTTGCTGCTGGCGCTTATAACTATCGACCCACACATCGCCGGATCCGTCGATCGTGCCCTCGCCGCTTAGTTCCACGCCGTTTAGATCAACGGCATTGACCAGAGCGGCGGTGAATTCGCGTTCGATGCCCTCCCAGCGGGTTTTTACCGTCGGATAATCCTCCTCATTCGCCGAGCCTTTAAGTATGCCGTCTTTTTCCACGCGGAGGTTCACGCCTTGTTTAAGGAAGATCGCGCCGGTAAGAAAAGTTCCCTTGGGCACAATGACCACACCGCCGCCCTGGGCAGCGCATTGATCGATTGTCGCCTGGATAGTCTTGGTGTTGACCGTCTGAGCGTCGCCCAGGGCCCCATGATCGGCGATCACGTAACGTTTTGCCGGCTGAGGATTGTCATCCGCGCCCGCCGCCATGCCGGCGGTCAGTATTAAAGCCGCCAGCGCCGCGATCAGTCGTTTATATTGCGTCATGTAATTTCAATCCTTTTAGAATACGAATTACGGAGTAAATCGAATTAAAGTGCAAGAGATTGCGATTATCCAATTTGCGATTTGCAATTTGAAATCTGAAATTCACTCAGTCAGCATGATAACAACCAAGTATTCAGGCACAAGTGGGCAGTAAGTGGGCAGTAAACTGCCCACCCCTAGTTCCTAATCCCTAATCCCTAATCCCTAATCTCCACCTTCTTTATCTGCCAGTTGATCTTGCCCGGCAGGGGATCGTTTTTCAAGGCAAAATCCTTTTCCCCCACTTCCAATTTGAGCGTTTGCAGGTTTCCATTTGGAAGCGCGAACAATCCGGCCGCGGGCGACTGGTCGGTGCTGAAAACGCGCAGTTCGATATTGTTCCAATCCATGTCGGCCGTGCACTGGGCCAGGCCGACGTGCGGAATGACCGAATGATCTTTCACCAGCAACACAATGGGGATGGCCCCGGCGTCGATTTGGTGCCACTGCCCGCCGCGATAAGATTTGCCGCTTTGATAATCGATCCAATCGCCTGGCGGAATATAAACGTTTCTCCCGCCGGAGGCTTCCTCCATGAGCGGCGCAACCAGAAGATCGGAGCCGAACAGATATTCATCCTCCACGAGCCAGGAGCCGGGATCGTCGGGATACTCGATCAATAGCGCCCGCAACATAGGCAATCCCCGCTCGGTGCAGTCCTTGGCCTGGGCGTAAATATAAGGCATCAGCCGGTACTTCAGTTCGTCGGCCCGGCGGAAGTCATTCATAAACGACTCGCCGTATTCCCAAGGCTCCCTGGGCGGCGCCCCGTGGCAGCGCGTATGAGAGGTGAGCATTCCGAATGGAGCCCAGCGCCGATACAGTTCCTGCGGAGGTTTTGCCACGAATCCTCCGATGTCGTGGCTCCAGAACGAAAATCCGCTCAGTCCGAAGGACAACCCGCCGCGCAGAGTGCCGGCCATTCCCACATCGGAGTTCTCGGCGTCGCCGCCCCAGTGCAGCGGATATCGCTGGCTGCCGGCCCAAGCGCTGCGGGCCCAGATTATGTTCTCGCCGGTTACCTGCCGGGTGACGTCGGCCACCGTCTTGTTGTAGCGAAGCGGGTATAAGTTGTGTTCGTAAAAACCGGTGCGACCCGAAGCATATAATCCGTTGTAGGGCGCGGCCTCGCCGAAATCCACCTTGATGGCCCCAACGCCCATGCGCAGCAAATTGCCGATTTTTTCCTGATACCACGCCACGGCCGCCGGATTGGAAAAATCCAATATCGCGTCTTCCTCGGGCAAATTGCCTTTGGCGTCCCTGACATACAGCCCTTTGGCGATAATCTCCCAGAAGAGTTTGTTTTTGCGGACAAAGTACGGCAACTGCCAAAGCGAAATGTGGAACCCGTCCTTCTTCAGATCGGCGATCATCTTTTGCGGGTCCTTGAAACGCGATTTGGAAAACTCGTAGTCGCATCGCCAGTCGGTCTCGAACCAGCCCGTATCCAGGTGTATCACGTCGCTGGGAATGCGGTTTTGACGCAGTTTGGCAGTCACGTCGCGCACTTGATCCTCGGTACTATACGTGATCCGGCTCATCCACAGGCCGAAGGACCAAAGCGGCGGCATGGACGCCTTGCCGGTCAGCGTGGTGTAGGCGTCGAGGATTTCCTTGGGCGCGCCGAAAAAGACGAACAGGTCCAGTTCGTCGTCGCCCAGCATGAGCGAGTTAATGCCGCTGTAATGCGAGCCGAAATCGCAGGTTATGGGCGACGACGTGTGCATGAACATGCCGTAGCCCCGGCTGCTCATGAAAAACGGAACGGGCTTGTACATGTCGCGGCTCTCCACTCCGCTGGCGTCGTCGGTCGAAAGCACGACCTTTTGCCCGCGCTTGTCCAAGGCGGTGAACGATTCCCCGCACCCAAAAATCTTCTCTCCGGGCGAAAGGGTGAACGCCGCGGCCACGCTCCGCGAATAGTCCTTCGCCCGGCGCACGAATGAAAAGGGCAATATCGGCGCGTAGATCGTCGTTTTATTGTCCGAAATGTGATAAGTTTTCGTGAGCAAACGGCCTTTGGCGTCGCGGAGTTCAATACGCCAGGGCTTTTCCATGATCGTTACCGAGCCGCAGACGTTGGAATAACGATGACCGCCGTCGATTTTCTCGTATTTCCAGGAATTATCTTTCTGGGCTTTGCCGCCGAGTAGCATCAGCGATTCGCTTTCCGGGGTGGTTTGCAGTCCGGTCTTTGCTCGAATCCGCACCGTGTTGGGCGATACGAACTCCAGCGAAAACGGCAACACCGGATTGGCCTGGTATTCATTGCCCGGAAATTCGTTAGGTCCCACCGTGGCGATTCCCGACGCCATGTGGTCGAAGGCCTGCCTGGTAAAATACTGGGCCCTTTGCCAGGTAATCTTCCCGGCCCCGGTCGCCGGGTCAAAGTCCGAAAGCCGGTCGGCCAGATAGTACAGATTTGTAAAGTCGTAAAAATCAGGGCTGATATCCAGGGGCTCATTCAAAAGGGCCCCTGCCCCGTCGGCGGCGATACCCCGTTCTGGAAGAGTTAAAAATAATGCCCAGACAACACAAATCAGCGGTAACGGCAGGTTTCGTTTGTGAATCATAATCGCCCTCTTGTTTTGAAGTTGCACGATTTAGTGCCGCACAAATATAAAAACGACGCCGATTATATTATAACAAGACGATATCCCCCTGCCAATTATTTAGTCTAGGATTGTGATAGTTGCTTGTTTGAACAGGAAGACAGGCATTCTTGCCTGTCTTTGTCCAGCCGGACAAGAATGTCCGGCCTCCTGACCCGGATTATTCATAGCCTTGGATTTTTAACGCAGAGTGCGAAACACCAGCCCGAAGCGCAAGCGAGGGTGAATGGTTTGCCATCCCTCGCTTGCGCTTCGGGCTAGTGTAAATT
>JBEKGL010000112.1:0-9167 GCA_050012815.1 Thermoguttaceae bacterium | reverse complement strand
GTGCGCACTGAGCGGTCTTCCCATTTTCTTAGCGCGGTTTGCGTTTGGAGAGTCCTTCGGAGACCGATTTCTTTTTCGGCAAAGCGGTCTCGCGCGTTGGGAGCGGTTCGGCCGGTTCCACGGGCGTTTCGGCAGTGGGAGCGGATTTCTTTTTGGCTTTTTTGGCGGGGGATTCTGGCATTGGGGCTTGCGTGGGCGGAGTTTTTTTGCGTCCTCCCGTTTTTTCGCCGCCCGACCCCGGTTTGGCGGTTGAAGTTTTGCCGCCGGAGGCCGACCCGGCGGCGGGCTGCTCCGCTGACTTCTTCCGCAATTGAGGATCCACCCGGCGTTTCGGCAGCCGGTTTTGCACGTCCGGATCGATTTCCGCAAGGATGCCGCGTATCGTCGGCGAGTAAGGATTGGCGGAAAAATCGGCGCCGAACTGGTGCAAAAGCGATCCGAACTCCACACCTTTGGACTTGGCGATTGCCCGTTCCAAACCCGGCACTTCGCCGGCCGTCGCGTCCTTGTCGGACACCAGGTCCAGCAGGCGCAAGACGTTCATCGTGCCGGTATCGATGGGGATGGAATGGCCGCTCAAGGCTGCTTGGACCACATAAGCCGCCGAAAATCGGCTGGTGCCGTCGAGTCCCTCCAGCCATTTGATCGTCGGGCCGAGGTTCTTTTTCCGCTTGTCTTCCAGGTCGAAGTTGAATTGAGCCTCGAAGACCGCGTGCAGCACGCGCTTGATGCGGTTTGCCGCCAAACGCGGATCGGGCAGGCAGGCCATTACCTCGGAAAGCTCCGATATGGAAGTCACCCGGACTTCGTTCCAATCGAAAAACGTATGCACCAGCGCGGCGAATGCCTCTTCGGCCGCCTCGTATTTGGCGTCTTCCAAACAGCAGGCGAAGATTAAATGTTCCGTCACCGTCCGACCGGCATTGGCCGTCGCTGGCTTGTAATGCTTCTTGAGGATTTTATAAACTTTGGCGAATTGTGCCGTGCGACTGACTGCTGTCATGGGAAATCCTCCCGGCACGAGTGCCGGGGCTAAACGTTGAAACTTGTACTAACAATCGAATGTCATCACTCCCCACTCGTCTCTCCTCCCTCGTCTTGCGCTTCATCCGGCGGAAGCACCTCGCGGAGGATTTGGGCTATTTCGATGGAGCGTTTTACTCCCTGATCCAGTAAAAAGTTCAGCCGGGGAGTATAGCGCATATCCACTTGGCTGGCGATTTTGGCCTGCAAAAATCCTGCCGCGTTTTGCAGTCCCCGCAGACTCAATTGCTGACGGGTTTCATCGCCCATCACGGAAACGTGCACCTTGGCATGTCGCAGGTCGGTTGAAACTTCCACGAAGGTCACGGTGACGTCCTTGACGCGCGGGTCCTTCAGTTCAGTCAGAATCGCCATGCTGACCACTTCACGGATGGCTTCGGCAACTTTTTGGGCACGACGAGATGTCATGGTTACAGCGTTCTCGCAATCTCTTCGATCTTGTAGGCCTCGAGAATATCGCCTTCCTTAACGTCGTTGAAACCGCCCAGCTTCATGCCACATTCAAAACCCTCGCGGACTTCGCGGGCGTCGTCTTTTTCCCGGCGTAGCGATTCCAGCGAATAATCGCCGACGATCCGGCTTTCGCGAATAACGCGAACCCGGGCGTCGCGCTGGATCGTTCCCGACAGCACCCGGCACCCGGCCACGGTGCCCAAGCGGCTAACGTGGAAGGTCCGCTGAACCAGTGCATGGCCTAATTCCTTTTCCTGCTTTTCGGGTTTGAGCATGCCTTGCAAGGCGGCCTTCAGGTCGTCGGTCACCTGATAAATGATGTCGTAACGACGGATTTGCACGCCCAGTTTTTCGGCCAGGCCCCGGGCCTTTTCGTCGGGCACCACCGTAAAACCTATAATCACGGCGTCGGAGGCGTGGGCCAAGTGTACATCGGCCTCGGTAATGCCGCCTACGGTGGCCTGCAGGATTTTGATTTGCACTTCGGGATGTTCCAGCTTGGTCAATTCCTTGCGGATGGCTTCGATGGATCCGCGCACGTCGGCCCGTAAAATGATGTTCAGCGTTTGCACCTTGCTTTCCTGGCCCAGCCGTTCATACAGGGTTTCCAGGGTCACGTGCGGTTGGAACCCGCTGAGTACCCGTTGGCGGGCTTCGGCGAAGCGTTTTTCCGCCAATTCCCGGGCTTGGCTGATGTCGTGCAACACGTAGAATCGATCGCCTGCGCCGGGCGGAACGTTCAGCCCCGTGATATTCACAGGCGTGGACGGACCGGCTTCTGCCAGGCGCTTGTTCAGGTCCAGCGTATCGTACAAGGCCTTGACCCGCCCGTACGTCGGCCCGCAAACGATCACGTCGCCCGGGCGCAATGTGCCGTTGCGAACCAGAAGCTTGGCAATAACCCCCCGGCCTTCGTGCAACTCGGTCTCCAGGCATGTGCCTCTGGCCGGGCAGTCGGGATTGGCCTTGTACTCGTGCAATTCGGCCACGGTGAGCAACGTATCCAGGAGTTGGTCGATGCCATCGCCCGTGGCTGCGCTGGTTTTCACGACTTCAGTCTCGCCGCCCCATTCGCTGGGCAGCAAATTGTTGGCCGCCAACTGTTCGAAAACACGTTGCGGATTGGCGCTGTACAAGTCGATCTTGTTCAGCGCCACGACAATGGGGACATCGGCTGCGCGGGCGTGGCTGATGGCTTCCTCGGTTTGTGGCATGACGCCGTCGTCGGCCGCAACCACCAGCACGGCGATGTCGGTGACATTCGCCCCCCGGGCGCGCATTTCGGTAAAGGCTTCGTGTCCCGGCGTATCAACGAAGGCGATCGCCCGGCCGTCCTTCTCCACCTTATATGCCCGGATGTGCTGGGTAATGCCTCCCTTTTCCTTGGATACCACGTCGATGCCGATGATGCGGTCCAAGAGCGAGGTCTTGCCGTGATCGACGTGCCCAAGGAAGGTGACAATGGGCGGCCTGGGCCGCAAAGTATCCGGATCGTCTTCGGCTTCCAGTTCGGGAATGAGCCGCTGCTCCAGATCGACTTGCTTCTCGAACTTCACGTCCACGCCCAACTCTACGGCCAAGAGTTCGGCTAATTCCAGATCCAGGTTGGCGGCAATGTTGCTCATCGTGCCCATATCCAAAAGCTTGCCCAGGATGGTGCGCGCGGGCACGCCTATGGCTTCGGAAAAAGTGCGTACCGAGCAAGGCATCTCCAGAACCACGCTTTCCTTGCGCGGTGCGGCGGTGTTTGTTCCGGTGCGTCTGATGCGTGTTTTTTTCCGCGTGATCGCGGGAGTGGGCGTTTCTTCCTCATCTTCGCTGCGATGGCGGTGGGCCGTGGCCGATTTTTTCCGCTTCAACTGCCGGGCTTCGCGGCCGCCCAGCGTAAGTTTACCTTCTTCTTCCGGCTCGACGATTTCCTTGGGCAATCCTCCGCGGCGGCGCTCCCGCGACGGCGGGAGTAGTTCAATCGGTGGAATTTTCAGGTCCGGCGGGAGTTCTGCCGATAAATCGTGCCGTGCGGAGGCTTTGCGTTTTTGCTCAGCTTTGCGCAGATGCTCGGAGAGCGGTTTTCCGCCCGCTTTGCCGGCGCGAATCGCGTCTTTGGGAAGCCTGAAATCGGGTCTTTGCGGGGTGGGTTCCTTGGGCTTGGCCTTGCTGCGGGATTTAGAAGTGGGCATCGGGGCAAATTTGATGCCCCGAGTCGAGCGCTCGCGATCTTTATCGCGATGCGGCTTTTCTTTCCCCGCTTCCGGCGCCTCGGTGGGCCGCGCGGGCGCTTCGGCCGGACGGCTAAGTTCCATTTCTTTTATTTCCTCCGGCAAACGGAAATCCCGTGATTTTTTCAATTCCTCTTCCGGTGGCGTTTCAGCCGGCTTTTTCAGCGGTTTTTTTATTTTTGCGGTTTTGTCTTCGGGCGGGGGCGCTTCGGCCGGCTTTTCCTCGGGCGGTATCTCCAGGGGCTTTTTTTTCAGCACCGGAGGCTTGTCGATTTTGGCGGACAGAATCGGGATCTTGCCGCCGTGAACACCGGCGGGGGCGATGTAGTCTTCCCGGCGTAAAACCGACGGCTCGGCGCCCGCTGCCCTGGAGGTTGCCGCGCCCGCCCCTCCGCGCGAACCCTTGTTGCTCATGTAGGCCTTTAGCTTGGCTGCCTCTTCGTCGGTTAGACTGGCCAGCGCAGACCCTTTTCCCGTGATCCCCGCCTTGGTGCAAATATCGACCAGGATCTTGTTGTCGATCTTCAGCTCTTTGGCTAAGGCGTAAATGCGGATAGGCAACGGCCAACTCCTGCTGGTAGTACGGCGTCAAATGCCGTCGGATTCTGTCGGGTTTGAACAGGAGGCCGGGCATTCTTGCCCGTCTTTTTCCAGCCGGACAAGAATGCCCGGCCTCCTGATTCGGCTATTTTATTTTGTTACGGCCCCTTAGGCGTTTTCCCCTTCTTGCGGTGGTTTATCGACCGATTCAGTCTTTACTTCCTGGGCTTGATCGGCCAAATACGAGGGCAGGCCTTCATCCACGTTTTCAGCCGCGGCCAAGCGTTCCTGTTCACGTTGTTTGCGCCGCTGTTCGGCGGCCGCGGCTTCGGCCTCCGCGGCTTTCGCCTCAGCCTGCTGAATAATTTTATCGACTTGCTCTTGCGGCAGTCCGCCCATTTCCATCAAGGCGTCCGGTTCGATTACCGATAGATCGTCGTAAGAAAGGAATCCTTCCCCCACCAGTTTTTCGGCCACTTCCGGCTCCACGCCTTCCAGCGAGGAAAAACCTTTCACGGCCTGCTCGATTTGTTCGTCGAGTTCTTCGCGGGTCATTATTTCGATGTCCCAGCCGCAAAGCTTGCTGGCCAGGCGTACGTTTTGTCCGCGGCGTCCGATGGCCAGCGAAAGCTGATCTTCCTGGACCAGCACGATCGCCCGCCCCAACATCTGGCAGAGAATCACTTCCTCCACCTCGGCCGGCTGCAAGGCGTTGGGTATGAGCACCTGCATGTCGTCGCTGAAGCGTACGATGTCGATGCGTTCGCCCGCCAGTTCGTCCACGATATTCTTGATGCGGTTGCCGCGCACCCCCACGCAAGCCCCCACGCAATCCACGCGTTGATCGGTGCTGCTTACGGCGACCTTGGTGCGATAACCGGGTTCCCGGGCAATTGCGCGGATTTCGATTACGCTTTCGGCGATTTCTGGAATTTCCTGCTCGAACAGCCGCTGCACCAGTTGAGGCTTGGTGCGGCTGAGAATCACCTTCACCCGGCTTCCCTGCTTGCGTACTTCATACACGGTGGCCCGAACCCGTTCGTTGGGATGATGGGTTTCACCGGGAATCTGCTCGCCGCGGGGAAGAATCGCCTCGACGTTGGCCAAGGTCACGGTGGCCGCGCCACCTTCGTACCGCTGGATTACGCCGGTTACGAGTTGGCCCTTGAGTTCTTCATACTCATTGAATAATTGATCGCGTTCGGCCTCGCGGATCTTTTGAATCATCACCTGCTTGGCGGTTTGGGCCCCGATGCGTTCGGCCATTTGCGCCGGATCCAACGGCATGCCGTTATGGGTGCCGTGAATTACCCCGTTGCTGCGATCAATTTCGACGACAATATCCTCCATTTCTCCGTAGTGCTTCTTGGCGGCGGAAACCAGCGCCGCTTCGATGCCCTCGAAGACTATCTCCTTGTCGATATTTTTATCGCGGTGAATCGCGTCAACAATCCGCAGGATTTCGTTCGCATCCATGGATTATCACTTTCCCAGGTCAAATTCAGACAATACTCTCCAACCCTTCTCGACCAAGCCAAACGGCCGAGACGCTGCAAAATCTTACGTGGGCTGAACTTAGTGGGTTTTAGTAATCTGGTAAGCATACCGGCCAAACAAAGGGGTGTCAAGGCGGTTGATCCCATCGTTCATCCATACGCCCTGTGAAAATCATATTCGCCAGTAAATTAAAAATGAATTCAAAGCATAAATACACACCTGGAGTTATATATTACTACCCGATATGTGTAATTATTGCCTGTTTATCCACTTTTCAGCGGTACGCTACGGTATGACATTGCTATTACCGTTACTGCTGACTGGAACTTGGGAACTGCCAGTACGGAACGCACGTAAGAGAGAAGTCTGTAAATTCTTTGGAGGTGTGTTGAGGCAGCGGTAGGTTTTATAATAGAATGAGTTTTTCTTGAAACCACTTTGTCCCCGGCCTTGAACGGGTAAAAAAATCGTAAGATTGTAAACTCATTGGAGATATGTCATGAAAAAGTGTTTGGCTTGGTCCTTATGTTTTACAGGCGTGATGCTGATTACGAATATCTGCCTGGCGGAGTCCGCGAGAACGTATTTAGACTTCGATTTAGATTGGCTCTTCAGCCGGGGCGATTTTTCGTCCTCCGCCATGCCGGCCTTTGACGACTCCGGCTGGCGCAAGTTAAACCTGCCTCACGACTGGAGCATCGAAGGGCCTTTTGACGCCTCGCTGGGCAGTGCCACGGGCTATGCGCCCGGAGGGATCGCCTGGTATCGCAAACACTTTAAGCTCGATTCGGCCTACAAAGGCAACTCCGTCATCGTCGAGTTCGACGGTGTATACAACAACGCGGAGGTTTGGATCAACGGCCAGTTCGTGGGTAGAAGGCCTTACGGATATTCCAGTTTCCATCTCGATCTGACGCCATACTTGAAATTCGATAAGAAGGATGAAAACGTGCTGGCGGTTCGCGTCGATCATACTCGGCTGCCCGACTCGCGTTGGTATACGGGTTCGGGCATCTACCGGCACGTCCGCCTGCGCATTAACGACAAACTTCACATCGGCCACTGGGGCGTGTTTGTCACCACGCCCCAGATAAAATTTGTCACCACGCCCCAGATAAAAGGCGACGTTGCCACGCCCCAGATAAAAGCCGAGGTTGCCACCGTCCGCATCGAAACCACGGTCGAGAACGATTCGGGCAATAAAAAAGGCTTCTCTCTGCAATCGGAGATCGTCGGGCCCGACGGACGCTTTGTCGACAGCCGGCCCTCGTCGGGAACCGTGGATAACGATTCAAAGCAAACCATCGTTCGACAATTCTCCATCGACCAACCGAAGCTCTGGTCGCTCGATTCGCCCCTCATGTATGCCGTCAACACCAGCCTGAAAGTCGGATCGAAGGTGATCGATGAGACTTCGACGCCGTTTGGAATTCGCTCCGCCAAGTTCGATCCGGACAAGGGTTTTTTACTAAACGGCAAGTCCTTGAAGATCAAAGGCGTTTGTATTCACCATGACGCCGGATGCCTGGGCGCGGCCGTGCCGGAAAAAGTCCTCGAGCGGCGTTTGCATCTACTTCTGGATCTAGGCGTGAATGCAATTCGCACCAGCCACAATCCGCCGGCGCCCGAACTGCTGGATATGTGCGACCGGCTGGGGCTGCTGGTTATGGACGAGGCCCTCGACGAATTTACCCCCGGAAAAAACAAATGGGTAACCGGTTATAACGAGGGCCTGCCCGGCCGTTTCGGCTACAGCGAGTTCTTTGACCAGTGGGCCGACACCGACGTTCAGGACATGGTTCTGCGCGATCGAAACCATCCTTGCATTATCATGTGGAGCATCGGCAATGAGATCGACTACGCCAACGACCCGTTTTCGCACCCCGTGCTGGGAAAGGAATATAAACCCGAGAACCCGCCGGCCCAGGCAATGGTCAAATGCGCCAGGCCGCTTATCGACGCGGTGAAAAAACTAGATCCGACGCGCCCGGTCACCATGGCGCTAGCGAACGTGGCCATGTCCGACGCCGTCGGCTTATGCGACTTGCTCGATATCGTGGGGTACAACTATCAGGAGCAGCGTTATGCCGACGACCACAAAAAAGATTCCAGGCGAGTCATTTTCGGCGGCGAAAATCATCCCACTTACGGCGATTGGCTCGCGGTCAGGGATAATCAATATATTTCCGGCCAATTTCTCTGGACGGGCATCGATTACCTGGGCGAAGCCGGACGCTGGCCTTATCGAGCCGCCGGTTTCGGGCTCCTCGATCTATGCGGTTACAAGAAGCCGCTGGGCTGGTTCAGACAAAGTTTATGGACCGATAAGCCCATGGTTTACATCTGTGCCGCAACCAGCGGCGGCAGACGAAATCCGCGCATGAAAGAAGAGGAACACTGGAACTGGTCAAAAGATCAAACCGTCGCGGTGCATTGCTATTCGAACTGCCCTGAAGTGCAGTTGACACTTAACGATAAACCGCTCGGAATCAAGAAACTAACCGAGGCGACCGAAGGCGCGCTCGTCTGGCAGGTCCCGTTCGAGCCGGGCGTTCTCAAGGCCGTGGGACGCAAGGACGGCAAAACGATTTGCGAATTCGCCCTGAAAACGGCCGGACCCGCGGTCAAAATCGAACTATCGCCCGATGTAACCGCCCTGCAAGCTGACGGCAAGGACGTCTGCCACTTGACTTTCCAGATCACGGACGCCAAGGGCGTGAGAGTTCCGGACGCGGCAAACGAACTGAAGTTCGAAATAAACGGCCCGGGCGCCATTATCGGCATCGGCAACGGCGATCTTGCCAACCTTGAAGACTGCAAGGCTCCGGTCCACAAGGCCTATCAAGGCTGCGGGCTGGCCATTATCCAATCTAAAACTGCCCCGGGAAAGATTACGGTAAAAGTATCTTCCCCAGGCCTGGAATCCGCCACCTCAACATTAACCGGCAAGGAAATGCCCAAGGATTAAAGTCCGTTTTATTCGGGCATTTCAAAGCGGTAGCCGATGTCGCGGATTGTGTGGATGAACGTCGGTTGTTGGGGATTCGGCTCGATTTTAGCCCGCAACGTGGTCACGCATCGGTCTACGCTCCGGCCGCTTACGATTACGCCGTGGCCCCAAACGGCATCGAGAATATCATTGCGGGTCAGTGCCCGGCCGGCACGGCGGACAAAGTATTCCAACAAACGGAATTCCTTGGCCGTCAGCGGCGTTTCCACTCCGTCGCGAAACAGCTTGTGCGATGTTAAATCCAGCTCGCAATCGCCAAACTGGTGAACCTCGCCGGGCTTGGCATCCAGGCGGCGAAGGAATGCCTTGACCCGGGCCAAAAGCTCTCGGATGCTAAACGGCTTGGTTACATAATCGTCTGCCCCAAGTTCCAGGCCGCGGATAATGTCCTCCTCCTGTCCCTT
>JBEKGL010000111.1:0-16066 GCA_050012815.1 Thermoguttaceae bacterium | reverse complement strand
TGAGTTTGATGTCTTCGCCATTATTGGTGAGCATGAAGTTCCTCGGGCAGATGTCGCGATGGATGAATCCGGCTTCGTGGACCGCCGCCAGGGCCTCGGCCGCCTCGCGGATAAACTTTACGCGGCGTCCTTCCAAGT
This sequence comes from Thermoguttaceae bacterium, assembly GCA_050012815.1. GTDB lineage: Bacteria > Planctomycetota > Planctomycetia > Pirellulales > Thermoguttaceae > JBEKIK01. The sequence goes on along the minus strand of JBEKGL010000111.1, from coordinate 15,928 downwards.
GCGGATCGCGCGCCACCAATGCGGAAAAAAGCGTGGCCCCTTCGAGGAACTCCATTACTAAGTACAGTTCGTCCTCGGTCGTCAGCCCATATTCGAAGGTCTCCACGATGTTGGGGTGCTTTAGCAGCAATGAAATTTCGCCCTCGCTGGGTTTGTGCAGGCCTCGGAAACGGGCGTTGAATTCGGCCCTTTTCTTGGGATTGAGAATCTTCAGACCCACGATGGCGTTGGTCCTGAGGTCGCGGGCCATGTAGAAACTCGACATCGTTCCTTGAATCGCTTCTCGCAGCAAGGCAAAACGGGCGGATACGTTCAGCCTCCTTCCAGCAAACAGTTGTTTGAAGCGATCCAAAAAGGGCATATATAAGTGGACAGTGGATAGTGTAAAGAATGGGGTGGGCAATTTATTGCCCACTCTGAATTGTTAATGGGGTGGGCAATTTATTGCCCACTCTGAATTGTTAATGGGGTGGGCAATTCATTGCCCACTCTGAATTGTTAATGGGGTGGGCAATTTATTGCCCACTCTGAATTGTTAATGGGGTGGGCAATTTATTGCCCACTCTGAATTATTAAAGAACAAAGGAAAACATGAATATCGGACAGTGAGGGCCGGGCAATTCATTGCCCGGTTTATCGTGGACCAATGGGCAATGAAACTATGTATATTTTACATACGCCGCGCTTATATTTAATATACCATCCAAAGCAACCGGAATTCCATATTTTTGCCAGAAAAAGCCCGCAAAGCCCCTGTTTTCAACTGCCCACCGCCCACCGCCCACTGTCCATTACCTACCGCCCACTGCCCATCGTCCCTTTTCATCCTTCATCCTTCATCCTTCATCCCTCATCCCTCATCCCTCCTCCTTCATCCTTCATCCTTTTTAACCCTCTCCTCTCTCCACCGCCTACTGTTTTCGAAAATTTTCTTTTATCAGCGTAGATTAGTGGAGATTAGCGTTCCCTTATCCTGCAGCGCCCCGTCAATGTCCGGCTTGTACTCAACAAAGTACCAATAAGGTTCCGCACCCATTTCTTGCTCCTTTACATTCTAATGAAATCTCCCCTCTCCGGGCACCGACCGAAGGTTGGTCGGGAGAGGGTGAGGGTGAGGGTTTTTTTTAGAGTTCATATTTTACGCCATTCCACTTGTTCCCATGCTCCTGCGTGGGAACACACATCGGCTATGTTCCGCATCAAATCCACGCTCTAATCTCGATCCCCTAAGTTAATTCTCCCTACTTCGTACTCCGTACTTTGTACTACTTTATAATTTCACTTCGTCTTGTCAGTACATTTCATCCGAACCGAGTAGCATATATCTTTCGCAAACTCACTAATCAATCTGGTCATTTCTTGGCGAATCGTCTTGGTTGGTGCTGCTGGTATCAATCTTACTGCTGCATGCGCCGCTGCGGCTCGCACAATTGATGATCCGTTCTGTTTTGCATGTTCAATGGACTGAACGAAAAGGCGCCACTGTGGTCTTGATAACTTCAGGTTTATCTTTTCGGCAAGTGCAAAAAAAGCCGCTCTCGCTGCCTTCTCATGCGAATCTCGTGTACCTAAGAGAATTGCTATGACTACCGATTCTGAAATGGTCGGCTTCTCTCGCGCAGCAGCGAATGCATGCGCCCGAACATTCCCATCAATATCAGCTAGTCCAAGTTCTATTATTTTGTCCAATTTGTCTCCGAATAAGCCGGGGTGTTCCTTTTCGAGGCAAGCCAAAACAAATAGGCTTATACCGCGTACATTGCTCGGGTTGCCTGATCGCATTTTGAATGGATTCATGGGATCGTTTGTGTCCGCCCAAGACATTACATATCTAGGTTCTTTGAGGTCACCTTTTGCAAAGGATGAAAGAATTTTCCATAGCCGCTTCTGCTGATTCTCACTACATAACCCCGAAACATACTTGAGACAATGGATTAATCCTATTTTGTTTTCTAAGAGATTATCTGGTGATTCAATCATATCGAGAATGGCATCAATTATGGCCCTGAGAGCGTCATCTGGAACCCACTCACGGTGGCGAAATATTGCATGGAGGTCCACAGTATCAGAAATGGAACATACTACCTTTTCGGCACCTACAATAGCAGTATGCTGCATGTAAGAGCCACTTACGGGCTTGTGCTCAGTATCTTTTGGAACCCGCTGAACTTGCAAGCGAACGTTTTCCGCAATCCTATTTGCACTCTTTTTCCACGAGGCGGCGTCCCGTATTGAATGTCCAAATATCGGAGCGACTTGAATAAGAATAGCGTTTAGTTGCTGCCCAGTTGGGTAAAGTTGCTTACCAATTAAGTCGCCGATTTCCTTACCTCCCGATTCTGCCGCTTGGCAGAGGAGCCCAATAATCTCAAAATAGTCAAAATCTTGTTTACGAGTAGTAGCAAGTGGGATTGTCTTTGTAGCAAGCTTTTCAATCTCTTCTCTGGGGAGTTTGGCAACACTATGAGAGACCGCTGTGATGATTTCCTTTCGAACGAGGTTGACGCGATTTTCTTCTGGCTCAGCAAACCAACATGGATGACCTGTCGCCGCCTCCACCATTTGCATTGCATGATCTGTATCGATTCGGACAGCCAACTCGGCGAGCAACTTCCAAGCCGATTGTATGACATCAAGTTCCAAATGACTCGTAGGGCTTCCCATGGCACGTATAAGTAACCATGTAAACACATCATTTACTTGTTCATTGGGTATTGCATCCGCCATTGACTCCAGCAAGGCGCATCCAATAATGAAATGACGTTTGAGTTGTGCGCACGTTAAAATACTCTTGACTGCTTCATTAATCTGATCGGGCATACTGTGCCGCATCAATACGATAGCGTTCTTCTGAGCAGCTTCCTTGTCTCCGGCAAGGATCGCGTAGTATACAGCCCTTCCAGCAAGCCCTTGTCGAACGCACTCTTCTGCCATGTGTTTACAAACTGGTCGGAAGGCGCGCCAGCATCCCTGCCGGTAGGTTCGCAGTATCTCTTGCCAAACGGTTGGAAATGATTCGTAAGGCTTGCCAGCCGCCTCATCTTGCATCGCGCTATAGAGCGCCTGTGGATTCCAGAGATCCATCCCGCCAATCTTTGCTTCGTCGAGCAAAAGATAATAACTCTCGTCAGGTTTGAGAAGGCCAAACAGAATATCGCTTCGATTATGGCCAGCAATCACTTGATACTTATGTGGTACCGAAGGAAGAAGTGGCTCTATTTCGGAATCAAACATTTTCAAGGCATCCTCATCATCCCCATCAAGATGAAAAATCTCAGTCTTGAACATTGCGACGGCAAGCCTGTCACCATCTTCAACTACGATTCCAGTTCCGTTGAGCGCAAGTTCGGCCTTACGAATCGCATCTTGCTTCTGACCAAGGTATGCAGCCGCGCGGCAACGTGCCAAGACTTCGCGGATTCGCGATTGAGCAAGTTCAATCATTGTTTTCTGCTCTCCTCATTTTTTCAAGAAGACAGTCAAGCTTTCCCGTTAAAAGAAGTATCTCGTCTCTTTCCGCGCGAAGTCTGGCAGCATCGGCATCATCTCCGGCAACCCGCAATGCTCGATCAATGTAATCCAGAGTTTCGTTGTCCCCGGCCATTTGGTTGCACCATCGGGCAATCTCCGCAAAGCAGCGATACCGGTGGGGATGGGGTGTCTGTTCATTCTCCGCCTCCTGGCGAATAATATCGGCCGCGTTTCGGCCGAGAAGCGGCCAGCCCAACTCGCGAAGCATTGCAAGCAGTCGAGTCCCAATTTCGACACGATCAGGCCAGTCTAAATTAGCAGCGCTTCGGTCGAACTCACCATTAAGCAGTATGCACGCGCTACGCTTGCTGCCAATGTCCCACATCAAGTTCGCGATTTCGCTCATGTGTTTGAGATATTCTCCTGGCGAAAGTTGATCCTTGATGTCTTTAAGTTGATCAATCTGTCGTTGAATGAGTGGGCGTGCCTCCTTAAAAGATGCCAAAGATGCTTGCCTTCTCTTTTCATCCTCCGCGATTTGCCGGGATCGCAACTCTTTTAACATCTCCGCCATCACGTAATCGGGCATCGCCTCCGCCTGGCTATACTGAATTGAATCGTATTGCTCCCTAACTACCCAATTTAGCCGATAGTGGGCGAAGACCAATTGGTGGCGGGCAAACTCGTCCTCAATCAACGGTATTTGAAGCCGTGGAAGAATCTTTCTATATTCGTCATCGCAAGCTGCCGGAAACTCAAACCACAGATAGACGATTCCTTGTGGCTCATCGAATGTCACTGCCTTTGTGTAGTAGTTTCGCCACCAATGCATCTTAGCTTCAGTACCAAGGTTTAGGGTTCGTTCTTTTTCCAGTGGGGCACGTCGGCGACACTCGTCAAGAATGTCTGCCAGTCGCAGAATTGCGGATAACAACTCCATTCTTATCCCCGGTCCTTTTTTCGTAAGACAATGGTAACGGTCAGACTCTGTGTCGATCGCATGGGCTTCGCATAGACACGCTATATATCCTGGCTCATATTGGTCGGTTAGCTGCAATCCGATTGGTGGATGCTCTGCCCGGACTGAACTGTGAACAAGCTCGGCGGATATCTCATGGTGATGTTGTCGAAGAAGTTCCCGGCGAGTAGATTCCTGGAGATCATTCCACGGTGGAAGAAGATTGAGCTGACGGATTGCCATAGTATCTCCGGCTCGCTCATATTGCATACCAATATCATGCAAGTAACATGCAGAATAGAGCACAACCAATTCCTTGTCTGTGAGCACGTTCTTACCACCGGCAAGCGGATTTACCAAATTGCCAACTAATTCTACAACGTGGTCAGAGTGTTGAACGCTGTGGTCGGTGAAATGTGGCAGAAGATTATTCGCAAGGATTCGCTCGACTGCATTCCGGAGCGACACGAGCAATGCTTGGCTAACTTGATCTTTCAGATGGCAAAAGATAGGTGCTGATTTACACATCCAAATTCCCTAGGAATTCCAGAAACATTGTAATTAATTTTTGTGTTGTTTGTTCCTGACGCCACAAACTGTTTGCTGTTTGTGGCAACCATAGCCTTTTGGGCCAGCACTCAGAGATGTGTTTACTTTTAAGTGTTCGAGCAGACCAGTAAGACAAGCGGGTTCGATTTCCCCGCCCCGTCTGCCCATAAGCCTAACAGGCGTACAGATAATCGTCAATCTGCCAGTGGATAGTGAACAGCAGACAGAAAATATTGTTTAGTGGATAGTGCTGAACCCTGAACCCCGAACCCTCTCGCCCTTCCCCTGCCCACTGCCCACTGCCCACCGCCCTATGTCCTCTTTAATTCATCCTTCATCCCTCAGCCTTCATCCTTTCCTTTATTTTCTCCGTGTCCTTCGTGCCCTTCGTGGTAGATCCTTCTGTCCTCCAGCCTCACACCTCCGGCCTATGACCGTCCAACAATTGCCCTTTTTCCTCAAAAATCATTTCAGCCAAAAACCGGGAAAAATGCCCAAAAATACCAAAAATGCTCGAAAATGATTTTCCTCGCTTGCAACTTTTTTCTAGTGTGTTTGCCCCCATCGCTCTCCGCATCTCCCATTTACACAACAACTTGCTTCCATCCCCCCAGATGGTTTTTCTAAAAACTCAAATTCTGTCTTTTCAACAATAATTCATTTTCAAAAATCTCGTGTGGAAAAATTCCAACTCCTTATCCTGTAAATCATTTGCGCATTCCACGATCTTAAAAAACCGCTGATTAGTTTCGCAGCACTAAAATGCACAAAAAACCGGCACCGTAACCCCTTATTTTCCAACCCCTTAATACCTGCCCCATTGGTCGTAAAATTTTTTTCCCCGTCCACGGTCAACAATCCCAAATCCCCCGGTAAAATATTCCCCTTTCTTTCACATCATAGTCCCGAACCCCGAACCCTGAACCCCGAACCCTGAACCCTGAACCCTGAACCCCGAACCCTGAACCCTGAACCCTGAACCCTGCCCACTAACCACTATTTGCCGCAGTAGTCGATGGTCCTGGCCATTTCGCTTTTAAGATCTTTGCGCCGAACGATGCGGTCGATAAAACCGTGTTCCAGGAGAAATTCGCTGGTTTGAAAACCCTTGGGCAGTTCGATGCGGATGGTGGCTTTGATGGTCCGCGGGCCGGCGAAACCGATAAGTGCCCTGGGCTCGGCGAAGATCACGTCGCCCAGCGAGGCGAAGCTGGCGGCCACGCCGCCCATGGTTGGGTTGGTCAAGACGGAGATAAACAGCCCGCCCGCCAGGTCGAAGCGAGCCAGGGCCGCCGAGACCTTGGCCATTTGCATTAGCGACAAGATGCCTTCGTGCATGCGTGCCCCGCCGCCGGAGCCGGAGATGATAATCAGCGGCAGTTGTTGTTGGGTTGCCCGTTCGATGGTGCGGGTGAGTTTTTCGCCCACCACCGAGCCCATGCTGCCCATGATGAACGAGGAATCGGTCACGCCGAAGGCCACCCGGCGGGCGCGGATCATGCCAGTGCCCACCACGGCCGCTTCCTTAAGCCCGGTGCGCTGTTGTTCCTCTTCAAGCCGCTGCGGATATGGTATTTTGTCCACGAAGCCCAGCGGATCGGTCGATTGCAAGTCGGCATCCCACTCGTCGAATGTGCCCTCGTCCAGAACTTGTTTGATGCGCTCTTGGGCAGACACGTACCAGTGGTAATCGCACTCGGGACAGACCCCGAGGCGTTTTTCCGCTTCTTTGCGGAAGATGGTTTGCTGGCAGCCGGGACAGCGTTTCCACAGTCCTTCGGGCACGCCGCGCTTGGAAGGCTTGATCAAATTCCGCCAACTGCCGGCATCTGGTGCGTTAGATGGCATGTAATAGGGGTCAGAGGTCAGAGGTCAGTTATTTAACAAGAACTTCTTCCGGCTCGACTTGGAGGATTTCCACGCGGCTGTGGCCGTTAGTGGGCTTCCACAAATCGCCCAATTCACCATGAATGATAAAACGGCGCACCAGACTAAGCAGTGGCTCGGGCACGCAGACGCCAATCATACCGTCCTTGTGGCGTTTTAGCAATTTCATCATGGCCAAACGGACGCGCTGGGCGGCCGCCTCGAGCATTTCACCCTCGGGCGGGCAGACGTGTTCCGGTTGCTCCTGCCATTGGCGATAAACCTTGGGCTGCTTCCGACGCACGTCCTTGATCAGCATCCCCTGCCATAGTCCCTGGTTTAAGCTTTGCAGGCGATCGAGTTTTCGCATCTTTATGTCCAGGTTTTCGGAAATGGTTTGTGCGGTGCGAAAGGCCGGCTCGCTGGGCGGGGCATAGATTACTTCCAATCCCTTGTCGCGCAATTCCTCGGCCGCCTGGGCCGCTTCGGCCAAACCTTGCTCGTTTAAGGGGATGTCTAACGTTCCTTGAATCCGCTCCTGCAAATCATAGTCGGTGGTTCCGGGACGGATAAGCGCGATTTTTAACATTTCTGGCTAAAAGTTCCTTTCTCCTCAATCAAAAAATCATTCAAAGGGGACAGTCCACAACTTATTATACGTGTACATTTTTTGCGGATATTGCCAAGGCGGTCATCTCTTCCATGAATTTGCCGTAATCTTCCTGGGAAAACAATGCTGAACCGGTGACCAATAAATCGGCGCCTGCCCGGGCACAATCACCGATGGTATCGTGTTGAATGCCGCCATCCACGGAAAGCAACACAGCGGGATCGAGCATCTCCCGTAGATGCCGCAATCTTTCCAATGTAACCGGATTGAACTCCTGGCCGCCGAAACCGGGCGTTACGCTCATCACTAACACCAGGTCGCATAGATCGAGGCAGCCTTCCAGCGCGGAAACCGGAGTGATCGGATTCAGTGAAATTCCGGCCGCCGCTCCGAGTTGGTGGATCTCGTCCAACAGGGGGCGGGGATTTGGCGCCGCCTCGACGTGGATGGTCAACAGATCGGCGCCGGCTCGGCGGAAGGCATGGATGTACCTCGCAGGCTCGGATAGCATCAGATGCACGTCCAGGGGCAGATCGGTCGAGCGGCGGACGGCCTCGACCACCGGGATTCCGATGCTCAGGTTGGGCACGAAATGGCCGTCCATTATGTCCAGGTGCAGGATCTTCGCGCCCGCGAGTTCCAGTCGGCGGATTTCTTCGTCAAGATGGGCAAAGTCGCACGACAACAACGACGGATTCACCAACGGCGCCGCGTTGCGGAGATCAGTAAGCATCCTTGAAAAAAACATAATACAAACGGCTGAAATGGAAACAAGCAATGGCGGCTGGCACGACAGAAATACTACGATAACTGCCCGGTCGGGTTTTTTCCCGGCCGCTCTTATGGTCGCTCGACCAACAACGTCCGATCGCAACCTACCGCCTGAAGGGAGAAACCGATATTCCGGTCGGCACCGGCGTCGAGGCCCGTCCCCCGACATTGTCTATTATATACGTCTATTTTAGCAAGCGAAGCAATACTCGTCTGCGCTCCTTTTGGGGGAAATTATATCTCCTTTCCAAATAAGGAGTTAGGGCTACTTCGGCGTGTCTTCGCTTCTGGGCAAATCGTTAAGCGATTGAAGATTGAAAAGCACCAAGAACCGCGCCGTAGTGTAATAATCAGGCGTGCGGCGTTTGCTCTCCGGTCGTTCTATTCTAAGCAGACCGCGCCGCACCAATTGGGTCAAAATATGACTGCTGGGCTTGCCGCGCAAACGGCTTACACGCTCGCCGCTGAGCGGTTGCTGATAAGCCACGATGGCCAATACGTCGATGGCGGCTTGAGACAAACGGGCCTCGCGTATGCGGCCGTAAAATTTGTTTCGCAAGGCGGACGTCGCGCATCAACTCGGCCGCCTTGCCGGCCGAAAGCGGTTTGTTATCGCGATTGCCCACGAAAAGCATGGCCTCCAGAATGCTCAGCGGACTGACTGGGCAGGCGTCTTCTCCGGCCGGCGGAATAGACGGCAATTCGCCGACTTCCGGCTGAACATCGGTCACTTGTTGTACAACGTCCGCCGCTTGATCGGCCGCGGATGGCATCAGGGCCGGTTGTTCCGCATCCCCCTGCGCCCGCGGCGGAGCGCCCATCACCTGCGCAAACGCCTGGGCCAATTCATCCAGCGAAATGCCTTCCTGCCGGCGCGGTTCGGTTGGTGGCTCGGGAGTTTGGGACATAATTCACGGCATCTTATCCGGATCGAGCGGCGCGGCTTTTCCATCGGCATAGTCTTGCAGTGCTTCTTGGCGGGCTTTTACAAGTTCAGGACGAACGTGCGGGTCTTCCACCAGCGATTCCCATGGATCCGGATCCAATAGCACAAGCACGGCATCGAATCGGCCTTTTATATCCACGCGTTCATTTAAAATGACATTTCCGTCTTGAACCGTCGCTTTGATGGCTTGCATCTTTATTACTCCCAGTATTACCGCCCATTGATATTGTAGCCCATTTGGTTTTGGGTTCAAGATCGGATACATGCCAGCAGATCGTTCTTTCGCTTGCCGACCATCCGCCGCGCGGTTGGAAGAACGTCGGCGAAATCATCGGGCAACAGGGGCAGTTTCACCCGCCGCATGATCTGGTTCAAACGCATTAATAGTTTGTCGTCCTGCAGATAATCCCACAAGACCCGTTGGCGGCGGAATTCGGCGATCACGATCGACAATCGCTCGGTCTGGCGCGGGGCCATGCGGTTCACGGCGGCCTCAACCAGCGCCGGCTCGATCTCTTCCAAAAGTTGATAATATCGCTCTAATAGAAGCTGATTTTCTTCAATCAATGCCGCATCCAGCAGGATCTCGAGAAGAATATGGCCCAGGAAACTCGGTCGCAAACCATCCCGGTCGCTCAAGGCGTCGCGGACCATCACGGTCAATTGCCAGGAAAGTTCGGCAAATGCCCGGGTTTTGTGAAATCGGGCATCTTCGTCGAGATGCCGCGACACTCCGCCCGCCACCGCCGCCGTTATCGCATCGGCATCGGCCAGAAAAGGCTCAACATGCTTGGCGCGCAATCGCAAACGGCGATCGGCGACCGTCAACCAATCGGGAACGCCGGCGCCCGCGGCAAAATACGGCCGGTCCAACAGCGGCAGTGCATGGGCAAAGTAATTCATTTATTTCCCCGCGAATCTTGACTTTATAAACTATAATTATGCTGTGGGAGATAATATCATGAAATGCCTGTTTTCTCGCTATCGCGGTTTTTTGCCCTTGATCACTTTGTTGATCGGAATCGGTCTGGGCGGCTTCCTTCCGCACATGCCCTTGCACGCCGTGGCCACCGATCGGGCCGAAACCTATCTCATCGCCACAGGTCTGCTCGATTCCGAAGTGGAAGCTGTGTATTTTCTCGATTGTCTTACCGGCGATCTGCTTGCCGCGGTGCCGGGTAAGGTCACGGGAGGATTTACGGGTCTGTATCGCTACAACGTTTTGAAAGACCTGCAGGTTGACCTGGCCAAAAATCCGCATTTTCTCATGGTCACCGGACTTGCCGATTTCAGAACCGGAACAAGCCGGGGGTATGGGGGAGCCTCGGTTGTTTACGTGGCCGAGACCACCACCGGCAAAGCAGTGGCCTATGCCATACCCTGGGATCGATCGCGCTGGAACAGTCGCACGCCGGTCCAGGACGTCTTGCACCCGGTTGGAGCTATAAATTTCCGCAACACACAGACGATTTTGCCGGCGACAAAACCGTAATGGATTATACACCGATGTTTTAGACGCCGCATACCAGTAACCTAACCATCTTTAAACAGGAGGACAGGCATTCTTGCCTGTCACTTTTCGGCCAGACAAGCCGGACAGGAATGTCCGGCCTCCTGCGTGGGCAGACAGGAATGTCCGGCCATCCTGATTTGGATAGTTAATTTTATTTGGACTAGATATTTGTTACACATGTAAACCTTCGCGGCGCGATTTAAGATTTTTTATCGCCTCGATAAGCGCCCGGGCCTTGTCTTGGGTTTCCTGGAATTCAGCTGCTGGATCGGAATCGGCGACGATGCCCCCGCCCGCGTGGAAATAGCATCGGCCGTCCTTGATCACAATCGTGCGGATGACGATGCTTAGATCCATCGGCCCGGCAAAATCGAGATAACCTATGGCCCCGGAATAGATGCCGCGTTTGACAGGCTCCATCCGGTCGATGATTTTCATGGCCTCGATCTTTGGCGCGCCGGTCATCGAACCGCCGGGAAAACACGCCCGAATCAGGTCCAGTCCGTCGCGCCCCGGGACAAGCCTGCCGCAGATTGTGGATACCATCTGAAACACCGTGGCATAGTCCTCGATCGACATGAACTCGGGCACTTCCACGCTGCCGAACCGGCATACGCGGCCGAAATCGTTGCGGACCAGATCGACAATCATCAGGTTTTCCGCCCGGTCCTTGGGCGAAGCCGATAATTCCTCCCGCAGCAGTCGGTCTTGTTCAAGCGTGGCGCCGCGCGGCCGGGTGCCCTTGATCGGCCGGCTTTCGGCAAGACCGTCAGGCCCCAAGGAAAGGAACCTTTCGGGCGACGAAGACGCCACCTGCACATCGGGAAAATTCAAAAACGAGGCGAACGGCGCAGGATTAATCCGCCGCAACTCCTGATACAAATCCCATGCCGTGCCGCCGATAAGCGGAGCCTCCAAACGCCGGGTCAGGCAAACCTGGTACACGTCGCCCGCCGAAATATGCTCCTTGATCGTTTCAATCTTGCGGCAGTACTCGGCCCGATCGAAGTGGCCGTGGATATCCGTCCCACAAGTCCCCTCTCCCGACCAAGCTTCGCTCGGTGCCCGGAGAGGGTTAGGGTGAGGGCAAGGGCTTCTTTCGCTTGTCGCGACGGATTCAAAACCTGCTATTCGGGAGAGTATGTTTTTCCTTTGTATTTCAGCATGTTCACGCGCCGCCTTTTCATCCTCGCCCCGGCCTAGAATCGACAAATAAGTCCGGCCGCTACGATGACAATGAGCCAATATCGTTGAGAAAAACATCAGGTAGATATCGGGCAATGCAAGATCGTCCGCGCCGCGATCGGGCAATTCCTCGATGAAGTAACCGGCCTCGTAGCCAAAATAGCCGACGGCCCCCGAGAGAAACGGCGCCGGATGCCCGGCATACTTGCGGTAATCGACTCGATGATCGGCAAGCACTTGGCGTAAATCCTCAAACGGCTCCGCTATTCTATGTGTCGTTATCGGCTTTTCCAACTGCTGACCGTGGGAGTCGGCGAGTTCGATAACTTCGATATCCGCTTTTTCACCAGGCTGGAGGCAGGAGGCCGGAGACCGGAGTCTTATGGTTGAAGCAGACTTCTGAACCCTGAACCCTGAACCCTGAACCCTTTTTACGCGAAAAACCAGCGTGGGATCGCCGCCGATAAACGAATATCGCCCAAGCCGGTCAGACTCTTTTGCACTATCCAGCAGAAACGAATATGCCGCGTCGCGATAAAGTTCGTAATATCGCCAAAACGGCAGTCGTAGCGGCACTTCGTCGAGTAAATGAAAACAAGCCGGCGGTATTCGTGGCGGAGTAAGATTCATTTGCTGTAAATCTTATGTGTAAAAAGGGGAAAAGGGAAAGGGGGAAAAGATAAAAAACTCAGATGTTGGGGTAATAGTTTTACTGTGGCCTCAGGGATGCAAAATCCGTTTAGCCCGGCCACTTGTGGCCGGAGCGGTTTCACACTGCCCTTAATCTTGCCAATCCCTAATCCTTAATCCCTTTCATTCGGGTATCTTGACAACGCACGGTCTGCGCGCCATAAGAAATGGTGTAAATTTCTTTTACCTTTTCTATAAGGAGGGCACATCATGGCCACGTTCATAATGTTGGGCAAGTACACCCCCCAGGCCTTGGCCGATCTGAGTCCGAATCGGACCGATAAGGCCGTGGCGCTCATCAAAAAGCACAAAGGGGAACTGGTATCGATGTACGCCGCGCTAGGCGAGAACGACCTGGTGCTGATTCTCGAATTTCCCGGCGTTGAAGAGGCAATGAAGGCATCCGTCGCCCTGACCAAAATGACGGGCATCGCCTTTAACACCTCGCCTGCCATGCCGGTCGAAAAATTCGACAAATTGACGGCGAAATTGTAAGAAGGCGGACGGCGGATAGAATTTTGTAGGGTGCGTGAAATGCACCGCAGTCTGTAGGGGATGGTGCGTTTCACGCACCCTACTGCTACTACTTACGGTTTCGCACTGCACGCCGTCTACAATCCCCGATTCCCAGTAAGACGACTTTAAAAGTCGTCCTACAAATACCCAATCCTTATTTGTTCGGCAACTCGAAGGTGATGTCGCCTTTCTTGGTTTCTGTGTCGAAACGTGTGCCGCCGTCGTCGATTCCATCCAGACCAATACTATAAATAACAAGTTTGCCATCAGTCTGTTTTAACCGCATCGGTTTGCCGTCGAAGGGATCGACGGGCACGTCAGCGATGAAATCAGCCACAAGCGCATTCAGTTTAATGGGATATTTTCCATTCTTCGCGCGATATCGGCACATTGCCAGTGCAATTTCGGCAAGGCGGCGTTGGGCATCGGCGCGAGCCATGGCTTTAGCAAATGTTTCGACTGCCGGAAATAATACACGAACGGTCAACGATTGAGATTTAACGATTTTTGCATTAAATACCCGCCAGTCATCTTTTACTTGGTAATAGGGTTTGGTTGCAAGCTTATTTGATTCTTCAGAATACAAATAATGGGTCTCGATGTCTTTGTCCATCATAAAGATGCGGAAAAGGAAAGATACACCCGAAACATCGTTTTGCACTTGTCTATATGCATTTCCATTACTATTGATAAATCGCATAAAACCGGGAAAATTATTGGATAATTCAATACAAGCAGACAGTCGCATTGCTTCTTCGTACTGAAATGCCCGAAGCGTGTTTTTTTGGTAAGAAACGAGATCATTTAGTTTTATGGTTTTTAAGTCTTCCTCGCCAATTTGATTCAAATGCAAGATATATTGCAACGTTTCCCCAGCCATTTCGTTTATTGACGCCGACACCAAATTTGATACCATAAACGGCGCGAAACCGTTTTGGCTGGAGAGAACATACAGGGTATTTACGTCTTCAATAGCGGCTCGATAATCGCCTATTGCCGTTTTGCAACGAGCGTCCAGCATCAGTAATCTTGCCAGTTGCCGCATGGACTGAATTTCCGGTAGTTTCATGTCAATTCTTGGCTGAGAATATCCGTGCTCGAAATAGCATCCTGGTTTTTTCGATCCTGCGATTATCAATGCAATCGTGCCGGATTGCTGTTGCAAGAACCGCGCCAACTCCGGATCTTTTGAATTGAAGTCCGGTTCATACATCGCATCCAACCATTTATTCCATGCCTTTTGCGCTGTTGGCATATTAGGCGAATTATCATTTGACGGAGTTTCCTTTTTTATAGTTTCTGTAGGCATTGCTTGTATGGCATTATCAAGAATGTCGGCGGCCTGTTCATAGAGTATCGCAGCGTTATCGTTATCAGGCACGCGTGGCGGAGCAACCGACAAGGCCAATGCGCCTGCATCGGCGCGCAAGACGGCCAATTGTTGCTGGGCCGCAAGATCCATATTCCAAAAAGTCATCAAATGCAACGCAACAGCCACGCCAAATGCAAGCGACAGCTTGCCGCGAGCCCAGTTTACGCCGCGATAACCTGCAATAAAAAGCCAGATTGCGCCGCCCAAATAAAAAATCGTTATCGTCACTAGCGGGTAAAACGGGACATCAAGCGAATCGTGAAATTTGACAAATCCCGCCCAGATGTCTAACAAAAGGTATGGCAGAAAAACAAAGATACATACAAGTAATGATATTGTGAGACCAAGCCAACGGCGTCGTATTCGACTTGTGCAGGCGATTACGGTTGCTATCAAAAGCAACGAAACGGCCAAACTTTCGATCCATATTAATACATGACCCACGATGAATCTCCTTGTTAGTACTGAGGCAACGGTTGTACTGTCGCCCGGGATGACAGTGCAACTGCCACCCCAACAATTCTTATGGCAATAAATCCTTAAAATCGCGCATTTGATTTATTGCGGTAGGTGAAACGGTAATTTTCGGATACATAACCAGGTTATTGCCCGCGTATAAAAGCAAGGCTTCACGCCGTGCGTCGCTTTCGGACATCTCCGGCAACAGGTTTTGTATTTCCCGAGCGGTTTTTTCGACAGACGGGCGGTTATCGGCAAGTTGGAAATGAAAATCGGTCACTGAGGCGGCTGAAAGCGACAGATTGAGCCACACGGCGGCGACAATCGCCGCGGCCGCCGCGAAACGCCAGAAATCCATCCGGCGCTCGCGGCGCATGCCGTTATGCACGCCGGCGGTTATGCGTTGCCGGAGTTCGGCTTTGGGCTGTGGAGCCGATCGAGCGGCCAGTTCGCGTTCCAAACTTTCAAGTTCCGGCGGCAACGTATAACTGTTCATTAAGAATTCCCTTGTAACATTGCGCGCAACTTCTCCAAGGCATAGCGATATCGGCTGGCGGCCGTGTTTATGCTTATTCTCAGCACTTCGGCGATTTGGGCGAAAGTCAACTGACCCTCGATTTTAAGCGAAATCACTTCGCGCTGTTCGTCAGGCAACATTTGCAGTGCCTTTTCCAGGCGGCCGGCAATAGGGTGATCGGTTTCTCCAGGGTCTGCTTTAGCTTCAACATCTTCCACGGCTTGCGACGATGTCGGTTCACGTTTTCGACGCTCAGCACAACGTGCCGCCGTGCGGCGCAAGGTCGAAAACAAATACGCCGTTAAATCGTTGACGCCGGCCAGGGCTTTGCGCGAGCGGACCAAGGCCGTAAAAACCTCTTGCACGGCATCCTCGGCATCTTCGCGACGGCATAATATTCCCAGCGCCGTTCGGTACAGGCGCGCGCCGTATTGGTCGTACAATGTGGCAAACGCCCGCTCATCTCCGGCGGCCAAGCCTCGAAGCAGCGGGTCATTACCGGCAT